>JAQGMT010000139.1 GCA_028292185.1 Ramlibacter sp.
CAGATCGTCCACGGCGCCGGAATGTAGTTGAAGCTCAGGTAATGGTGAACCGCCTCGAGATCGATGCCGGCGTCGCTTGCGGTTTCGGGCAGCAGCGGCAGCATCGCCTTCATTTCGGAGGCGAAGATCGCGCGCCGTCCGTCATCGGCCACATAGAGCGGCTTGACGCCGATGCGGTCGCGCACGAGATACATCGCGTCTTCGCGGGCGTCGTCGATCGCAATCGCGAACATGCCGTTGAGCTTGGGCAGGCAGGCGATGCCCTCGCGTTCGTACAGGCGCAGGATCACTTCGGTGTCGGATGCCGTGCGCAATGCAACGCCTTGGCTGCGCAGCTCAGCGGCCAACTCGACGTAATTGAAGATCTCGCCGTTTTGCACCACGGCAACCTGGCCGTCATCGGAGACAAAGGGCTGGTGTCCGCCCTGGATGTCGATTATGGAAAGCCGGCGATTGCCCACGGCAACGCCGCGCTGCGGCTGGTGCCACAGGCCCTCATCGTCCGGGCCGCGATGCAGCAGTTTGCTCGCCATGCCGGTCAAGGCGTCAGCGGACAGAGCGCGCCGCTCGCGATCCCAATAGCCGAAGATGCCGCACATCAGTTGCTGCCTTTGCCGCTCGCGCGGGCCAGCGTCCGGACGATGATCCGCAGGTCGAGCAGCAAGCTGTGCTCGCGCGCGTACTGCAAGTCGAGCGCCAGCCGTTGTTCAGGCGTCGCTTCGGAACGCAGCGTGGCCTGCGCCAGCCCGGTGATGCCGGGGCGCACGCTGCAGCGCAGCGCCCAGTCGGCATCGCTGTACAGGCGGCGCTGCTCGGGCACGTCGGGGCGCGGGCCCACCAGGCTCATGTCGCCTTTGAGCACATTGAGCAACTGCGGAAGTTCGTCGATGCTGGTGCGCCGCAGCCAGCGGCCGGCGCGCGTGATGCGAGGGTCGGCCTCGGCGGTGTGGTACGGACCCCTCGCCGCCGCATCGAGCACCATGCTGCGAAACTTGTACATGCGGAATTCACGCCCGTACAGGCCCAGCCGGGCCTGCCGAAAGATGATGGGACGGCCGCTTTCCAGCGCGATCGCCGCCGCCGCCACGAGCAGCCAGGGCGAGAACAATAACAAGGCCAGCAACGAGATCAGCACGTCCAGCGCCCGCTTCATGCGGCCGGGCCCATTCCAGCGGCGATGGTCCGTATCACAGCGCCGATGCGCCGGGAATCCTGTTCGATCTGGGCGGGCGTGCGCGCGGCCAACTCCGCTTCCGCCTGGCGCAGCTTCGCGACTTGCTCCTCGAATGAGCCGCCATCCTCGCCGCGATGAAAAGTGCGCGAAAGAATCACCGCACCGGACCCCAGCCGCAAGTGCTCGGCCAGCACGTCTCGACCCGGCAGCAAGCCCTCGTCCAGCCGGGCGATTCCGCCGAAGCCGAACTTGAGGCGCTGCCGCTTCACGGCGCTGGCCACCCGATCGACCAAGCCCAGCGCGAGCGGCTCGAACATGAAGCGATGGCCCATCGACAGGTGAAGATCGTTCAAGCCCACGTACACCTCGTCCAGACCGGGCGTGGCGACCCAGTCCTCGAGGCAGGCCAGGGCGCCCGCGGTTTCCATCAACAGCGAGACCGGCGCCCGGCCGGCGACGAGCCGCGCGAATTCCCGAACTTCGCTGCCGCGGGTGAACATCGGCAGCATCAGCCGGTCGGCGCCTTGCTGCAACACGGCTTCGATTTCGCCTGCGGTGCCTTCGTGCAAAGGGTTGACGCGCACCATCAGCGGCGAGTGCCGCAGAACGCCCTTGATCTTGGCTACGTCATCGATCTGGTGTGCGCTGATGAAGGTGTTGCGGCCGGCCTGGCGCTCGGCCTTGCCGTTGCGCTCGAGATCGACAAAAAGGCGCAAGCCGGGCAGCGCGTCGCAGCGTCGGGCGAACGCCGGGTCGTTCGT
Organism: Ramlibacter sp.; assembly: GCA_028292185.1. Taxonomy (GTDB): domain Bacteria; phylum Pseudomonadota; class Gammaproteobacteria; order Burkholderiales; family Burkholderiaceae_C; genus Ramlibacter. The sequence goes on from JAQGMT010000139.1 coordinate 1,936, forward strand.
GATCTGGATCAATTCGAGCATGCAGCGGTATCATTATCGCGCCAGCGCTGCGCGCAGATCGGCACTGGCCCACCAGGTCGCGGCCATGACGGCAAATCCGGCCAATGCGGCCAGCGACAGGCCGGGCCACAGGCCCCAGGAGGAAAGCGGCACCTGCGCGGCGAATCCGGCGAGCACGACCAGGCACAACAGCGAAATCAGCATGGATCGCCACGGCAACCAGCCGCGCAACTGCGCGCCCAAGCCACCGGCCACAATGACCGCGACGAGCAGTTGCAAGGCATTCAATGCAGCCATCAATCGAGCGCCGTCGGTGAGCCCCGAGGCCGCGTAGGCAAGCAATGCGGCGAGGGCCAGGCTATACGCCAGCACCGCCAGTTTCATTTCACCTCGCGCCGCCAGCACCGCCAGCGTTACGGCAATCACGGCCTGCGGCAACAATCCCCAGGCGCCGATCGCTCCCCACTGCGCCACGCGGCTGAGGGCCGAGGCATCCATGCGGCCCCACCCGAACAACAGCGTCGCGATCGCCGGCGCGCCCACCAGCAATGCGGCGGCAGCAGCGCAGGCCAGCGCCCACGCCAGCGCGAATGAATTGCGAACCGCCGCCGCCGTGGAACGCTCGTCCCGGGCAGCAACCGCTTTGGCAATCGCCGGCAGCGCCAAGGTGGCTACCAGCTGAATGGCCAGCAACAAAGGGAGCTCGACCAGCTTCCACGCGTAATTGAACGTGGCCAATGCGCCTTCGCCCGATTGAGACGCGATGGAGCGCGCGGCAAACGGCAGCGCGAGCGGCAGACCCGCCGAGAACGACGCCCACAACCAGACGCTGGATCTGGGCAAGGCCGCACGCGCGGCCGTTCCGACACGGCGTTCCTGGGACAGTGCAGGGGTTCGCCACCTCAGCCAGGCGAGCCGCAGAAACATGGCCGCAAAGAGCCCGGCACCCAACCAAGTCACGGCAACCGAGCCCGGCGGGCGGGTAGCAGCCCAGGCGATGGCGGCCACCAAGGTGCCATTGACCACCAGGTTGGCGCCATACATTCCCGCAAAATCCTGCTCATGCTGCAGGCGGGTCGCCCACAATGCGGCCAGCAAGGCAGCCGGAAGCGCCAACGCACTCCAGATCAGCGCCTGCGCCGCGACCGCCCGCATGGCAGCCGGCAAGCCTCCCGCCAACCAGCCCACCGCCGGTTGTGGCCACAGCGCGAGCAACAAGGCCAGCGCGCCGCCACCGATCAACAGGGCCCGCGCCACCTTGCGCTGGGTCGCCACGACCTGCGCATGGCTCTGCCCCGCCCAGGCCGGCACCAACACGTAGGCCAAGGCGCCGCTGGCGATGACGCCGGTGAGCCAGTCCGGCAGCGTGAGCATCAGCACGACGACATCGCCCATGCCCGAGGCCCCGAATGCCGCGGCCTGCGCCGATTCGCGCAGCAGGCCGAGCAAGCGGCTGGCCAGCAAAAGGCCCAGGGACAAAGCGCCCGCTTTGAGGAACATGGCGGCGATTATCAAGTGCGTCCTGGGCGGCGCCTGGCAAAAACCTAAAATCAGCGGTTTGGTCCCGAACGCCTCACCGCCCGCCCAATGTCCGACAAGAACCTCCCTGCCCCGCCCGCACCGCCGGCCGACGAAAACCAGCTGATCGCCGAACGCCGCGAAAAACTGAAGGCCTTGCGCGAATCGCAACGCCAGGGCGGCGGGCCGGCGTTTCCGAACGACTTCAAGCCGGGCCACCACGCGGCCGACCTGCTCGCCCACCACGGTGACAAGACCACCGAACTGCTGGCGCAAGAGAACATGTCGGCCAGCATCGCCGGCCGCATGATGCTCAAGCGGGTGATGGGCAAGGCCAGCTTCGCGACGCTGCAGGACTCGACCGGGCGATTCCAGATCTACGTCACGCGCGACGACGTCGGCGAGGAAACCTACGCCGCGTTCAAGCATTGGGACTTGGGCGACATCGTCGCCGCCGAAGGCAAGGTTTTCAAGACGCGGACGGGCGAGCTGTCGCTGCACGCGACGAAGATCCGCCTGCTGACCAAGAGCCTGCGCCCCATGCCGGACAAGTTCCACGGCATGGCCGACCAGGAAATGAAGTACCGCCAGCGCTACGTCGACCTGATGATGGACCCGGTGGCGCGCGACCGCTTCGTCGCCCGCAGCAAGGCAGTCAGCAGCATCCGCGAATTCATGGTGTCGCACGGCTTCCTGGAAGTCGAAACGCCGATGCTGCATCCGATCCCCGGGGGCGCGAACGCCAAGCCCTTCGTCACCCACCACAACGCGCTGGACCAGCAGATGTTCCTGCGAATCGCGCCGGAGCTGTATCTGAAGCGGCTGATCGTCGGCGGCTTCGAGCGGGTGTTCGAGATCAACCGCAGCTACCGCAATGAAGGCATCTCGGTGCGGCACAACCCCGAGTTCACGATGATGGAGTTCTACGCGGCGTACTGGAATTACCGCGACCTGATGGACTTCACCGAGGCCTTGATCCGCGATGCCGCCGTGAAAGCCACCGGCACCCTGCAACTGACCTACAGCGGCCGCGCGGTCGACCTGACACAGCCCTTCGAGCGCCTGACGATTCGCGACGCGATCGTCAAGCACACCGAAGCGGGTGCGAATGTCGACGACGCGCAGTGGCTGGTCAATGCCTTGCGCAAACTCGGCCTCAACGAGGAAAAGGACAAGCTGTCGAAGCGCTCGCTGGCCAGCCTGCAGGTGCTGTACTTCGAAGAGACCGTCGAGGAAAAGCTCTGGCAGCCCACGTTCATCATGGAACACCCCACCGAGATCTCGCCGCTGGCCCGGGCCAATGATGCGAGGCCGGAAGTGACCGAGCGATTCGAGCTGTACATCACGGGCCGGGAGTTCGGCAACGGCTTTTCCGAGCTCAACGACGCCGAGGAGCAGGCCGCGCGTTTCACCGCGCAGGTGGACGCGAAGGACGCGGGCGACGACGAAGCCATGTTCTTCGACCACGACTTCGTGCGGGCCCTGGAATACGGCATGCCGCCCACCGGCGGCTGCGGCGTCGGCATCGACCGCCTGATGATGCTGCTGACCGACAGCCCCAGCATCCGTGACGTGATCCTGTTCCCGGCGCTGCGGCGGGAGAGCTAAGGCAACAGGTCCAACGCCCTCATGTAATCGGGATGCGACATCAGCGTGTCCCAGGGCAAGGCCGGCGCCACCGGCAACAGGGCCAACCGCCGCTGCTCGCTGGCTTCGTTGAATTGCCAGTGCCCTTTCAGCTGGGCCTCGGCCAGGCCGTCCAGCAGTTCATCCACGGCGCTGCCACCGTCCGTTTCCACCGACTGGTTGCACAGCAGCACCATGTCGCAGCCGGCGGTGAGCGCCGCCACCGCTGCCTGGGCGTAGCTGACTTCCTTGCCATCGATGATGCGTGCGCCCGCCATGCTCAAGTCATCGCTGAAGATGGCGCCGTCGAAGCCCAGCTGGCGCCGCAGAATCTCGTTGAGCCAGCGACTGGAGAATCCGGCGGGCCGGGGATCCACTTTCGAATAGACCACGTGCGCGGGCATCACGCTGGAGAGCGAGGTGCTGAGCCATTTGTAAGGCGCGGCGTCGTCCGCCAGGATCGCTTTGAGGCTGCGGCGATCCACCGGGATATCCGTGTGTGAGTCGGCCTTCACAAAGCCGTGGCCGGGGAAATGCTTGCCACAGTTGGCCATGCCGGCCCGCAACAGCCCGTGCATGAGACTCTTGGCGAGCAAGGCGCCGACTTTTGGATCGCGGTGGAACGCCCGATCGCCGATGATGCCGCTCTCGCCCCAATCGAGATCGAGCACGGGGGTAAAACTCAGATCGACCCCGCAAGCTCGCAGTTCGGCGCCAAGCACATAGCCGACGGCCGTGGCCGCATTGGTTGCGGCCATGGCGCCCGTTCCGGGGCGCCCGGGCTCGTCGCGCATCCACAACTCGCCCAGGGCGCGCATCGGCGCCAACACGGTAAAGCCGTCGGTGCGAAAGCGCTGCACCCGACCGCCTTCATGGTCCACGCAGATGAGCAGGTCTTGCCGAACCGACTTGATCTCCGCACACAAGGCGGCGAGCTGGTCGCGACTCTCCCAATTGCGCGCGAACAGGATCATCCCGCCGGTCAGCGGGTGGGCGAGCCGGGCGCGATCGGCGGCACCGAGCGCTGTGCCTGCGACGTCGAGAATCACCGGAGCATGTGCTGTCATGCGCTGTCTTTCTTTTCGACCACCACGAAGCTGGCGGCATAGTCGGTTTCGTCGCTGAGCGTCACGTGGGCGGCCAGGCCTTGCGTTTCAAACCAGGTTTTCAAGCCGCCGTGCAAGACGATCACCGGCTTGCCGCCGGGGACGTTGGCGATCTCGCACAGCCGCCAGGTCATCGGCATGCGCAGGCCCAGGCCCACGGCCTTGCTGAAGGCTTCCTTGGCGGAAAAGCGGGTGGCCAGGTAACGCACGCCGCGCTCGGGCCAGCGCGCACTGCGGGCTTGCCAGACGGCCAGCTCGCGGTCGCAGAGAATCTTGCGGGCGAAACGCTCGCCATGGCGCTGCAGCGACGCGCGAATCCGGCGCACGTCGCAGACGTCGGTACCGATGCCGTGGATCATGCGTGCGGGACGTTGTCGAACGCCCGGGCGATGCTGGCCAGATAGGCCTTCACGGTGGCCGAATAACCCAGCTCCAGCGCATCCGAAATAAGTGCGTGTCCAATCGAGACCTCGAGCACGCCCGGAACCGCGCGCAGGAAGGCGGTGAGGTTCTCGCGATTGAGGTCATGCCCGGCATTGAGGCCCAGGCCCGCCGCTTGCGCCGCCCGCGCGGCATCGACGAAACCGCGCAGTACTGCTTCGTGTCGCGCGGTTCCGAACGCCACGGCGTAGCTTTCGGTGTAGAGCTCCACCCGATCGGCCCCCACGGCCTTGGCGGCGGCCATCGCTTGCGGGTCCGGATCCATGAACAGGCTGACTCGTACACCCAATGCCTTGGCCTGGTCGATCAGCGGCTTCAGGCGTGCGGCATCTGCCTGCAAGTCCCAACCGTGATCGCTGGTCGCCTGCCCTTCCGAGTCGGGCACCAGCGTGCATTGGTGCGGCCGCAGTTCGCGCACGAAATCCATCAGGTTATGGAAGGGATTGCCTTCGATGTTGAACTCCACGCCGGGGCGGCCCGCCACCAGTGCATGCAACTCGCGTACATCGTGCGCGCGGATGTGACGCGCATCCGGACGCGGATGCACCGTGACGCCTTGCGCACCGGCATCCAGGCACACGGCGGCGGCGTGCACCACGCTGGGAATGCCCAGCTGGCGGGTATTGCGCACCAGGGCGACCTTGTTGAGGTTCACCGACAGTGCGGTTCGGGTGGCGGGGGTGGTCATAAGGCCTGCAGATCCATGATCAGCTGGCGGGTGCGCAACACGCTGACTCCGCAATGGTAGTGCAGCAGCGCGCGAAGTTGTGGCTTGAGCTCGGCGACGGCGTGAGCTGCCTGCCGGGCGGTCTCGGCAAAGGGCGGCTGCCGGTCCAAGGCGCGCTGCAAGGCAATCCATTGCTCGCCCGCCAGGTTGGCACGGCCGTCGTCATGGTGCGCAGCCAGCAGTCCGGCTTCCGGCACCAGCGTGTAGCGCGCCCGCGGCTCCAGCGGGGCGAGCGTCAAGGTCTGCAGGTCCAGCGAAGGCAAGAGGCCGATCTCGCGCAGCAGCACCAGCTCGAAAGCGCGCAACGCCGG
>JAQGMT010000162.1 GCA_028292185.1 Ramlibacter sp.
TGGGCCCGCGCACCGTGGCCGCGCCGCGCCGATTGGCTGCCGCTGGCCATCGTTTCAGCCGGCGTGGTGTTCGGCTTTCCGCTGCTCACGTCGGTGGCGATGCGCAACGTCGAGGCCGTTCATGCCAGCGTGATCGTGGGCGTATTGCCGCTGGCCACGGCAGCCGTGGGCGCCTGGTTGCATCGACAACGCCCCTCGACCGGCTTCTGGGCCTGCGCGGTCGCGGGCACGCTGCTGGTGGTGGCCTTCTCGGTTGTGCGTTCCGGGCGCGGCGGAATCTCCATCCAGCCGGCCGACGCCTTGTTGCTGGGGGCGATGGCTTGCGCTGCCGTGGGCTATGGCTGGGGCGCTTCGCTATCGCGGCGCATGCCGGCGGAGCACGTCATTTGCTGGGCCCTGCTGATTGCGTTGCCGCTGACCGCGCCGGCCACTCTGTTGACGCGCCCGCAAGCGCCGGTAAACGCTGCCGCCTGGTGGGCCTTCGGGTATGTGGCGGTCTTTTCCATGTGGCTGGGATTCTTCGCGTGGTATCGCGGCCTGGCACTGGGCGGCACGGTTCGCGTCAGCCAGGTGCAGTTGCTCCAGCCCTTTCTCAGCATGATGTTCGCTGTGCCGCTGTTGGGCGAATCGCTCGATGTCCTGACGGTCGGCTTTGCGCTCGCGGTGATCGGTACGGTCTTTATCGGCAAGCGCATGCCGGTGCTCGCGAGCGCCTGAAGAAGAATCCTGCTGCTCAACTTCATTTCGCCATCGGCATCCGGAAATCCAGCATGAAACCGAACGAACTGCATCCCCGGCCCTGGCTGCTGGCGCGCCGCGCCGAGAAAATGAACCCTTCGGTGATCCGCGAGATCCTGAAGGTGACGGAGCGCCCGGGCATCATCAGCTTCGCCGGCGGCCTGCCCTCGCCCAAGACCTTCCCGGTCGAGGCCTTCGCCACCGCCTGCGACACGGTGCTGCGACGCGACGGACCCGCGGCGCTGCAGTACGCCGCCAGCGAGGGCTACGGGCCCCTGCGCGAAATGGTCGCCGCCATGCTGCCGTGGAAAGTCGATCCCGCGCAAGTGCTGATCACCACCGGCTCTCAGCAAGGGCTGGATCTCGCCGCGAAGGTGCTGGTCGACACCGGCTCGCGCATCCTGGTGGAGACGCCCACCTACCTCGGCGCTCTGCAGGCCTTCGCGCCGATGGAACCCGAAGTGGTCAGCGTCGCGAGCGATGACGATGGCGTGCTCGCCGACGACCTGGATGCAAAGTCGCGAGATGCGCGTTTTCTTTACCTCTTGCCAAATTTCCAGAATCCCACCGGCCGCACGATGACCGAGGCGCGGCGCACGGCCCTGGCCCAAGGTGCCGAGCAGCTGCGCCTGCCCATCCTCGAAGACAACCCGTACGGCGACCTCTGGTTCGACGCGCCGCCGCCGCTGCCGCTCGCCGCGCGCAATCCGGATGGGTGCCTGTACCTCGGCTCGTTTTCCAAGGTGCTCGCGCCGGGCCTGCGCCTGGGCTTCCTGGTGGCGCCCGCCGCCGTGTACCCCAAGCTGCTGCAAGCCAAGCAGGCCGCCGACTTGCACAGCCCCAGTTTCAACCAGCGCATGATCGTGGAAGTGATGCAGGACGGTTTTCTTGACCGGCACGTTCCGACCATCCGCGCCCTGTACAAGTCGCAGCGCGACGCCATGCTCGCCGCGCTCGCCAAGGAGATGAAGGGCCTGGACGTGCAATGGAATGCGCCGGCCGGCGGCATGTTCCTGTGGGCGCGCTTGCCTGAGGGAATGGATGCGGTCCGGCTGCTGCCGGATGCCGTCGAGCAAGGCGTGGCTTTCGTACCGGGCGCGGCCTTCTACGCCGACGCACCGGATGCGCGTACGCTGCGCCTGTCGTTCGTGACCGCGAGCGTCCAGGAGATCGATATCGGCGTCGCCGCGCTGGCGCGCACGATTGCGCAACAATTGCGGCAAGGAGACCAAATACCATGCTGAAAATCTGGGGCCGGATTACCTCGATCAATGTCCGCAAAGTGGTGCTCGCCGCGCAGTGGATGGAGATCCCGTTCGAGCGCGTCGATGCCGGACTGCAGTTCGGCGTCGTCAAGACGCCGGAGTACCTGGCCAAGAATCCGAACGCGCTGGTGCCGCTGATGGAAGACGGCGGCTTCCAGCTGTGGGAGTCGAATGTCATCGTGCGGTACCTGTGCGCGAAGCATTCCCTGGGCAAGCTGTACCCGGAGTCGCTGACCGACCGCTTCGACGCCGAGCGCTGGATGGACTGGCAGCAGACAACGTTGTGCGGCGCCGGGCGCGGCGCATTCATCCAGCTGATGCGCACACCTGTCGAACAGCGTAGCGCCGACGCGATAGCGCAATCGGTCGCGGCGATGGAGCCCTTGATGGCGCGAATCGACGAGCATCTTTCGCGCCACGCCTTCATGGCCGGCGGCAAGTTCACGATGGCCGACATTCCGGTGGCCTGCGAGGTACATCGCTGGCGCGGCCTGGCCATCGAGCGAGGCCCGCGTCCGCACATTGACCGGTGGTACCAGGGCATCCTGGCGCACCCGGCGTCGCGCGGCGTACTGGATCTTCCCTTGGCCTAGCCTAGAGCCGGCAGCATGCAGCAGCGCGCATTCAAGCAGGTCGACGTATTCACCGCGACCGCCTACCGCGGCAACCCGCTGGCCGTGGTGCTGGATGCGAGTGGGCTGTCCGACGACGTAATGCAGCAGTTCGCGCAATGGACCAACTTGTCCGAGACCGCATTCCTGCTGCCTCCGCAAAGCGACGAAGCCGACTATCGCGTGCGAATCTTCACGCCCGGCGGCGAATTGCCGTTCGCGGGGCACCCGACGCTGGGCAGCTGCCACGCCTGGCTCGAGGCCGGCGGCAAGGCACGGCATCGAGAGTTCGTGGTTCAGGAATGCAAGAGCGGCCTGGTGCAGATTCGGCGCGAAGGCAAACGGCTCGCCTTCGCGGCGCCGCCGCTGAAGCGAAGCGCACCCAGCGCCGCGCTGTTGCCGCAGGTGGCGGCGGCGCTCGCGCTCAAGTCAAGCCAGGTGGTCGCTGCGCAAACGCTGGATAACGGGCCCGTGTGGACAGGCTTGCTGCTCGACAACCCCCAGACCGTGCTGAAGCTCTCGCCCGATCACCTCGCGCTCAAGAACCTGGGCGTGAAGGTGGGCGTCGCGGCGCGATACGAAGATGCAGCAAACACTGCCGATGCGCCGCTGCTGGAGGTGCGGGCCTTCGCCGCCGTGAGCGGCATTCCCGAGGACCCGGTGACGGGCAGCTTGAACGCCAGCCTGGCCCAATGGCTGATCGCCGATGGCCACATGCCGACGCGCTATCTCGCCGCGCAAGGAAGCTGTTTGCAGCGGGCCGGCCGGGTCCACATCGTGCAAGACGCGGGCGGCCAGGTCTGGGTGGGGGGCGAATCGGTCACCTGCATCTCGGGAACGGTCACGTTATGAGTGCCGCCTCCACGGTCGATCATCTGGTCGTCGCCGCCGACTCGCTGGAGCAAGGCGTGCAGTGGTGCGAGGCCACGCTCGGCGTGACGCCAGGTCCGGGCGGCAAGCATCCGCTGATGGGAACCCACAATCGCTTGCTGCGCATCTCCACCGCGAGCTATCCGCGCGCGTATCTGGAGATCATCGCGATCGACCCGGCCGCGCCCGATCCCAACCGAAGCCGATGGTTCGACCTCGACGATGTGCTGCTGAAGCAGCAGATCCGCCAGCAGCCGCGGCTGGTTCACTTCGTGGCCCGCACCACCGACGCGCGATCGGCCCTGCAGGCCCTGCAACAGATTGGCATCGACCGCGGCGAGCTGATCGCCGCGCAGCGGCCGACCGCCGACGGCTTGCTCGAATGGCGGATCAGCATTCGTTCCGACGGACAGCGCCTGTTCTACGGCGGACTGCCCACCTTGATTGAATGGGACAGCGCGCACCCGACGGATGCGATGCCCGACTGCGGCGTCGCGCTGCAATCCTTGGATATGCGCTTTCCACGTGACGCCGACCTGAACGTCGCCTACACGGCCGTCGGCCTGAATGGCGTCGCGGTGGAGCAAGGAACACCCAACCTCACGGCGACGTTGGCAACACCCAAGGGCGTGGTCACGCTCGAGTCCGCCGGATTCTGAAGCACCATGGGAACCCTGTACCTCGTGCGGCACGGCCAAGCATCCTTCGGGGCCGAAGACTACGACCAGCTGAGCGAACTCGGTGGGAAGCAAAGCGTGCGCCTCGGCGAATATTTCGCGCGGAAAGGCATCGCTTTCGACGCGCTGATCGCCGGCACCTTGAATCGCCACAAGCAGACGCTTCAAGGCGTCTTGCAAGGCATGAACCACCAAGGCGAACACCTGTCGTGGGACGGCCTGAACGAGTACGACGCCGATGCGGTGATCGCGACGGTGCATCCCGGCAAACTGGCGAAACCTGATTCGCCCGAAGCGTATCGCCACCATTTCCGTTTGCTGCGCGACGGCCTCACGCAATGGATGGCGGGCGCCGTCGCTCCGCGCGGCATGCCCAGCTACCGCGATTTCGTCAGCGGCGTGGCCGGCGCCCTCGATCATGTGCGCGCCAATCACTACGGCCAGAAGGTGCTGATCGTCACCAGTGGCGGGCCGATCGCCACCGCGGTGGGCCATGTGCTGCGCACGCCGTTCGAGACGACCATCGACCTGAACCTGCGTATCCGCAACAGCTCGATCACCGAGTTTGCCTTCACACCCAAGCGTCACATGCTGGTGGGCTACAACGCCATCCCGCACCTGGAAGATCCCCAGTACGAACAGTGGGTCACGTACTCGTGAGCCACTTGCTAAACTCGCGCCATGCAGCCGAACGCCGACGCCGCCACTGACTGGTGGGTGATCTGCCTGTGTGCGGAGTGGTGCGGCGCATGCCGCGAATGGCGCGAGACCTTCATGCAAGTGGCCGCCGCGCATCCGCAGCTTCGCTTCGCGTGGGTGGATGTCGAAGACGAAGCCGACGCGATGGGGGACATCGACATCGAAACCTTCCCCACCGTGTTGATCGCGCGCGAACATCAGCCGCTGTTTCTGGGACCGGTGCAACCTTCGGGCGCGCAACTCACGCGCCTGATCGCAAGCTTGCGCGAAAACCCGCAGCAGGCACCGCTGACCTCGGGCGCCGCGGCGCTGATGCTGCGGCTGGCGGCCGGAGTGCTACCGAATCCATAGCAACGAATCGTAACTGAGCAAGGCCTCGTCCTACAGGTCCAGGCTTTCCTTCCTGACGAGCGGCAGCGGTTTATGCACGCTCAATGTCGCCATGGCCGGCGTGAATCCGGTCATGACTTTCCATGGCATTTTTTAAATTCAGGAGTACCCACATGGCATCCAACAACCAAGACAAAGAAGGCAGCAAGAAAGGAAGCTCGAACCGCGGTTTCGCTTCCATGGACCCGCAACGCCAGCGTGAAATCGCCAGCGAAGGCGGCCGCGCTGCGCACGAAAAGGGCACGGCCCACGAATTCACATCGGAGGAAGCTCGCGAAGCCGGACGCAAAGGCGGCCAGGCCCGCAGCCAGAGCAACCGTTCGAACAGCAATCGCAGCACCAGTTCCGGCAGCAGCTCCAGCAGCGAGCGCTAGTCCTCGCGCCGGCCCTCCTGCCTCGCCGCGCAGCCGGCGGGCAGGATGCAAGCCAAGCCGGCGTTTTCCACGCACATCCCACGCAGGAACGTGCCGCCACAACGCGCGCCAGGATCGGGCATGCCCGGCGGTGCGCCCCTTGTCCTACAGCTCGAGAAGCCGGGCGCGCACACCCGCAGCACAAGGCAGACCTCAAGCTCTGCAGTCAACTCCAAGGACATTCAAATGAACTGCACCCTGAAAATTGGCGCCATCGCGCTCGCGCTCGCCGTGATACCCAACGCTTGGTCCGCCGGGAACAAAGGGCCGTCCGAGGCGCAGCGGCAATTCCAGCAGGAGCGCGCGTATTGCATGAGCGGCAAGTCGCAGCAGGACCGCGCCACCTGCCTGACGGAAGCCAATAACGCGTACGCCGAAGCGCGGCGGGGTGCGCTGAATAACAGCGGCGGCGGCGCGAACCTGGCCCAGAACGCGGTGGAGCGCTGCAAGGCGCAACCGGCCGCCGACCGGGACGCTTGCGTGCAACGTGTCACGGGCGCCGGCAACACGGAAGGCAGCGTCAAGGGCGGCGGCGTGCTGCGCGAAACCGAGACCCAGGTCAAATAGGCCCAGGTGCGTTCAATAGGTCTTGTACGGCAGGAACTTGCCGGACATGACGACGCTCACGCGGTCGCCTTTGGGATCGGGTGAGCGGGTGATGTCCATCGAGAAGTCGATGGCGCTCATGATGCCGTCGCCGAATTCTTCGTGGATCAATTCCTTGATTGTGGTGCCGTACACACTGACGATCTCGTAGAGGCGATAGATCAGCGGATCGGTGGGTACCTGCGTGGCCAGGGACCCCTTGTAAGGCACCACTTTGAGCCACTTCTGCTCTTCTTCGGTGAGCCCGAAGATATCGCCCAGCACCTTGGCCTGCTCGCCGTTCAGTGTCATCTGCCCCAGGCAGGCTGCGGTCGTCCACTCCTTGGATTGGCCCACCTTCATGGCCACGTCGGCCCACTGCAAGCCCTTTGACACTTTGGTGGCGATGATCTTCTCGGTGACGTCGTTGCGATTCATGTTGGCTCCTTCTTGGGTTGATGGCGGTCGGGCCCGCTGGCGGCATCGACTCGGGCGCGGGCTCGCGTGACGAGAAAATCGACGATGTGGTTGCGCAGCTCGTAGTAGCCGGGCAAATGATGCAGCGTGGCGCGCGTTCGGTTGCCCGGCACCGTGTTGCGCACGACTTCAGCGATGCCGCCGGCCGAGAAGCCGCCCGCGTCGTCGCCGGCATTGCTCATGAGCAGGATGCGGTCGGCCAGCAAGATGGCCTCATCCACGTCGTGCGTGATCATGAACACGGTCTGGTGCGTCTGGCGCACGATGCCCAGCAACTCGTCCTGGATCGTGCCGCGCGTGAGCGCATCCAGGGCCCCGAACGGTTCGTCCAGCAGCAGCATCTTGGGCTGGATGGCGAAGGCGCGGGCGATGCCCACCCGCTGCTTCATGCCGCCCGACAGCTGCGACGGCTTCTTGTCGATTGCCTGCGCCAGGCCCACCATCGCGACGAATTTTTCGACCTGTGCCTTGACCTGCGCCTTCGGCCAATCGGGCCAGCGCGATTCCACCGCGAACGCGATGTTCCTGCGCACGGTCAGCCACGGCATCAGCGCATGGCTCTGGAACACCACGCCGCGCTCCAGGCTGGGCCCACGCACTTCCCGGCCGTCCATGAAGACGTGGCCCGAAGAGGCGCTGTCCAGGCCCGCCAGTACATTCAGGATAGTGGTCTTGCCGCAGCCGGAGTGGCCGATGATGCAGACGAATTCGCCCTTGTCGATCGTGAACGAGACATCGGCGAACACCGGTTTACCCGGAACAAAGCTCTTCGACAGGCCCTCGACCCGCAGGAAGCCTTGCGCGACAGGCTCGGTCGCGTTGGCCAAGCCCGGAATGAGGACGCCGGTCTCATTCAACATACGTGACCCATTGCTGGAACTGCGCGAAGGCCAGGTCCAGCAGCATGCCGACGACGCCGATCACCAGGATGGCGAAAATCACATTGGTGAGCGACAGGTTGTTCCACTCGTTCCAGACGAAGTAGCCGATGCCGGTGCCGCCCACCAGCATTTCGGCGGCCACGATCACCAGCCAGGCGATGCCCATGCTGATGCGCATGCCGGTGAGGATGGTGGGCGCCGCCGCCGGCAGGATCACCTGGAACGCCTTGCGCAGCGGCTTCACCTCGAGCGTGCTGGCGACCGCCAGCCATTCGCGCTTGACCGACGCGACGCCGAAAGCCGTGTTGATCAGCATCGGCCAGACCGAGCAGATGAAGATCACGAACACGCCCGAGATGGAGGAGTCCTTGATGGTGTACAGCGCGAGCGGCATCCACGCCAGCGGCGAGATCGGCTTGAGCACCTGGATGAAAGGATCGAAGGCCTTGTGCAGCAACGGCGACATGCCGATCACGAAGCCCAGCGGAATCGCCACCGTGCACGCGAGCAGGAAGCCCAGGCCCACGCGCATCAGCGAATGCCCCAGCTGGATCGCGATGCCCTTGTCGTTGGGGCCGTTGTCATAGAACGGATGCGACAGCTGCTTCACCACAGCCTGGCCCATCTGCGCCAGGCCGGGGAATCCGGCGGTCTTGCCGCTGCCCGCCTCCTTGCCCATCATCTTGTCGTATTCGGCCTGCTCCGCCGACCGTGCACCCAAGGCGACGCCCGCGGCGGGCAGCGTGGCAAGGTGCCAGATGCCCAGGAACACAGCGAACAGCAGCAGCGAAACCGCTGCCGCCTTGACATTGATCGACTTCATGGAGCCCCTGCGCTCACGCCGCACTCATCTTGTTGATCGCGAAGCTCTTGATGTACTCCTCGGGCCGGGCCGGATCGAACTCCTTGCCCATCACCTTGAACTTCCGGTACGCGCCTTCCGGCGCCCTCCAGCCGGCGGCCGCCATCTGCTTCTTGGCATCGGTCAACAGGAACACGCGTTCGGCGATCTGCTTGTAGTTGACCTCGCCCTTGACGTAGCCCCAGCGCTTCATCTGGGTGAGCATCCAGACCGCCATGCTCTGCCACGGCACCGGGTCGAAGTTGGCGCGGTCCGGCACGTTCTTGATGTTCCCCAGGCCGTCGGCGAACTTGCCGGTCAGCACCTGCGTGATCACGGTCTCCGGCTGGTTCAGGTACTGGGTGGGTGCGATGACCTTGGCGATCAGCTCGCGGTCCCTGGGCTGGCTGGCCATCAACGACGAGGTGATCACCGCCCGGTACAGCGCGGCGAAGGTGTTGGGATTGCGCTTGATGAATTCCTCGCTGATGCCGAAGGCGCAGCAGGGATGGCCGTCCCAGATTTCCTTGGACAGGATGTGGATGAAGCCCACTTCGTCGTACACGGCACGCTGGTTGAACGGATCCGGGCCGAGGAAGCCGTCGATGTTGCCGGCGCGCAGGTTCGCCACCATCTCGGGCGGCGGGGTCACCCGGATCTGCACGTCGGTGTCGGGGTTGACGCCGTTCTCCGCAAGGTAGTAGCGCAGCAGGAAGTTGTGCATGCTGTACTCGAAGGGCACCGCGAACTTCAGGCCCTTCCAGCTCTTGGGATCGCGCTTGTCCTTGTGCTTGACGTGCAGCGTGATGGCCTGGCCGTTGGTGTTCTGGATCGTGGCCACGTTCATCGGCACCTGGGTCGATCCCAGGCCCATCGAAATGGCCAGGGGCATCGGCGACAGGAAGTGGCTGGCGTCGTGCTCCTTGTTAAGCATCTTGTCGCGAATCAGCGCCCAGCCCGCCGTCTTGTTCAACTGCACATTCAGGCCCTGCGCCTTGTAGAAGCCCAAGGGCTCGGCCATGATCAGCGGCGTGGCGCAGGTGATGGCGATGAAGCCGATCTTGAGGTCTTTCTTTTCAAGCGCGCCCTTGTCCTGCGCCATGGCCTGCAATGCGGACACCGGAAGCAGGGAAGCGATGGCCGCGCGCGCCGTGTTGGCGCCCACGGCCCGCAGAAAGCCGCGCCGCACGCTGTCCACCGGAAACAGGGCCTTGACCAGGCTGGCTTCCATGAAACTGCGCGAAAGCTCCTCCTCGGTATCTGCTGTCTGCGCGCCGTGCGCGCCGGGTGCGTGGTCCTGGCCGCAGGCGCAGCGCAGCATCAGCGGGCGGTCGGCATCGTAGGCGTCATAGGGTTTTGGCATGGGTCACCTCTGGAAGATGCCCATGCTTTGCAAGTGTCGCGCCCGCCCGGACCCTACTGCGGCGCGACTTTCTGGTGCTGGTGATGGCCAGAGCCGGCCGCTACGTGCCACCCTGGTGCGCATGCCCGCCTGAGGTGCGCATCCCTGGCGCCAGGACTAGAGCCCCAGTTCGCTCAAACCCGGGTGATCGTCGGGCCGGCGGCCCAGGGGCCAGCGGTACTTGCGTTGCGCCTCGGCGATGGGCAGGTCGTTGATGCTGGCAAAGCGCCGGCGCATCAGGCCCTGTTCTGTGAACTCCCAGTTCTCGTTGCCGTAGCTGCGATACCAATGGCCCGAATCGTCATGCCATTCATAGGCGAAGCGCACCGCGATTCGCTCACCGGCGCAGGCCCACAGTTCCTTGATCAGGCGGTAGTCCAACTCCCGGGCCCACTTGCGCTGCAGGAAGGCGCGGACCTGCTCGCGGCCCTGCGGGAACTCGGCGCGATTGCGCCACTGGGTGTCTTCGGTATAAACCTGCACCACCTTGTCGGGGTCTCGGGTGTTCCACGCGTCTTCGGCCATGCGCACCTTGCGGGCCGCGGTCTCGGGCGTGAACGGGGGCAGCGGCGGCTTGCTTTCGGTGTTCATCACCGGATTCTCACCCCGGCGCGCCGACCGCGCCAGGAAGCCCTACCACTCGCCGACGAGGCGCACCCGCTGGTCGAGGTCGGCCGGCAGATCGTGCAATTGGGGCTCGGGGGCGGCCGGGCGCATCAGCGACTCGCCCGCCACCAGACGGCGCAGGAATTCGGCTGCAGGAGTGCGTTGCTGCGGCTGGCGGGGGACGATGACGGCGGCGAATCGCATGGCGGGCTCCTTTCCTGGCTCAAGTGTAAGAAGCCCCGAGTGACGGCGATGTGACCTGACTCACACCGGGCGGACGATCACGCATACCGGTGGCCTCCGGGCAACACCTGTCAGCGCCCGACCGCCTTCTCGAGCTCATCCTTGGTCATGCTCGAGCGTCCGCTGATGCCCTTGCGCTTGGCTTCTTCATACAGCTGCTCGCGAGTTCGCCCTTGCGCGCCCCGATGCGAACGCTGCCCACCGCGCACGGGGGCCGGCATGTCTTTCAGCGTTGCGGCACTCGCATGCTTGGCTTCGCCATGCTGCGCCCGCTCCTTGTTCACCGTGCGGGCGGCGATGGCCTCGGCCGTCTTTTCGCTTTCACCGCGCTTGAGCTCGCCGTCCTTGATGTGCTTGTACTGGCGCTCGCGCTTGTCGCTCCATTGGTTGCGTGGCATATCGATCTCCTTTCATTTGGGTTGGCGGCGGGGCTTGCCGGAGGCCGAGCCGCCGCCCGCGGCGCCGCTGGCCTGCGATTGGCTCGAGCGATCCGGTTCGGCCGGCTCGGAAATATCGCCCAGCGACGTCGCCACATCCTGGTCGTCGTCCGGGTCCTTGGTGGCGATATCGCCGATCGTGATGATGCCCACCAGCCGCTCCTGCCGGTCGACCACGGGCATGCGGCGGATCTGCGTCTCGGCCATCTGGGTGAGCACGTCGTCGATGTCCGCGTCCTCCCTGGCACAGCGCACGTTGGTGCTCATGACGTCCGCCAGCTTCATCGTCTTGGTGTCGGCTTGCTGGGCGACGCCGCGAACCACGATGTCGCGGTCGGTCACCATGCCTACCAGCTTGTCGCCCTCGCAAACCGGGATCACGCCCACATTGAGTTCGTCCATGGCCTGCGCGGCCAGCACCACGCTGTCCTGGGGGGACATGCTCCGCACGCCGCGGGTCATCACGTCAGCAACTGTTGTCATCTCACGCTCCTTGGGGAATAGGCCGGCGACCGCCGGCGAATTCCTCAATCTAGCGGGTGCGCGCGGGGGCGCTGTCGGTGCTCTCGCAAGCTGGCGTAGGACGCGGCTGATGCCGCCGCGAGACCTGCGCTGCTATGAGGACGCCGGGCGTTGCACCAGCGTATCGAGCGGCAGGGCCGAAATTTCCTGCAGCAGCAAGGCCAACTGGCGGCCGGCCGCATCGAGCACGGCACGGCCCTTCTCCGCCGTCGCCGCGGCTGCATTGCCCGCAGCGCCCTGCGCGTTGTAGTCCTGCATCTGCCAAGCCAGCTTGGCGCTGCTGCCGTTGCCCAGGATCGGGTACTTCGCGGCGCGCTCCTGCGAGGTGGATTTGAAGTCGTGCGCCTCGTTCATCTGCACGTGCTGCGGGCGCAGCGCCAGCATCAGTGAGGTTTCAATCTCGCCCGCATGCACGCCGAAGCGATGCTCCTGGGGCGTGAACAAGCCGTTCACCGCATCGCCCAGCGGCAGGTTCCACCAGCTGCAGCCATACACGATCAGTTTGGCGCGGCTGCGCAGTTCGCGCGCCGCGATGTCCATCAGGCTCACCTGGCCACCGTGCGAATTGAGCAGCAGCAGCTTCTTCACGCCGGCGCGCGCCACGCACTCGCCCAGCTCGATCCAGCTGGAAACGACGGTGTTGAACGACAGGCTCAAGGTGCCCGGGAAATCCAGGTGCTCCGGGCTGTAGCCGATTTGCTGGGTGGGCAAGACCCATACCGGAACTTGCGCGGGCAAGTGCGGCAGCGCCGCGGCCATCACGCCATCCACCAGCGTCTGGTCCACCGACAGCGGCAGGTGCGGCCCGTGCTGCTCGGTCGCGCCCAGCGGCAGCACCGCCACGGTGGCGGCTGGATCGAGCTGCGCGAACTCGCGCGTGGAAAGGTCGGCCCAGAAGCGGCAGGAGGTCATCCGCGCATGTTACAGCGCGTGCCTCGCAGCCCGCGCGATGCTGGCCGCGTCCACCCCGAAGAACTCGCGCAAGGCGGCGCGGGTGTCGCTGCGCCCGAAACCGTCGGTGCCGAGTGTGAGATAGCGGCGGCCCTCGGGCAGGAAAGCGCGGATGCTCTCGGGCACGGCCCGCACGTAGTCGGTGGCGGCGATGATCGCGCCAGCGCTGCCCTCCAGCAGTTCGCGCACGAACGGCACGGTGTGCGCTTCGCCGCGCAGCGCCCGCTGCTCACAGCCCACGCCGTTGCGCGCCAGCTCGCTCCAGCTGGTGATGCTGAACACGTCGCAGGCGATGCCTTCGCCCGCGAGTTGCTTCGCCGCCTTGATCACCTCGGTGAGGATCGCGCCGGAGCCCAGCAGCGTCACCTTTTTCGAAGAAGGCGAATCGCCCGCCCTGTGCTCCGCGGCGAAGCTGGCGAACTTGTAGCCGCCGCGCACCACGCCCTGCTCCGCGCCCTTCGGCAGATCGGGCTGGGCGTAGTTCTCGTTCATCAACGTGACGTAATAGAAGACGTCCTGCTGCTCCACCAGCATCTCGCGCATGCCGTGGTCGATGATCACGGCCATCTCACCGGCAAACGCCGGGTCGTAAGCCTTGCAATTGGGAATGGTCGCTGCCACCAGATGACTGCTGCCGTCCTGGTGCTGCAAACCTTCACCCGCCAATGTGGTGCGGCCAGAGGTCGCGCCGAGCAGGAAGCCGCGGGCGCGCTGGTCGGCCGCGGCCCAGATCGCATCGCCGACCCGCTGGAAGCCGAACATCGAGTAATAGATATAGAAAGGCAGCATCGGAAAGCCATGCACGCTGTAGCTGGTGGCCGCCGCCGTCCAGCTGGCAATCGCGCCCGCCTCGCTGATGCCCTCTTCCAGGATCTGGCCGTCCAGCGCTTCGCGGTACGACAGCACCGAGCCGATGTCTTCCGGCTCGTAGCTCTGGCCGACGCTGGAATAGATGCCCACCTGCTTGAACAGGTTGGCCATGCCGAAGGTGCGCGCCTCATCGGCGACGATGGGCACGATGCGCGGCCCCAGCTCCTTGTCCTTCAGCAAGTTGCCCAGCAGGCGCACGAAGGCCATCGTGGTGGACATCTCCTTGCCCGCCGCGGCGGTCGCGAACGCGCCGTACGAGTCCAGTGCCGGCACCGGCAGCGTTTTTGATGTCGGCAGGCGCTTGGGCAGGTAGCCGCCGAGCTTGGCGCGACGCTCGTGCAGGTAGCGCATCTCGGCGCTGTCTTCGGACGGGCGAAAGAACGAGAGCGTCTTGGCCTGATCGTCCGACAGCGGCAGGTTGAAGCGATTGCGGAACTCGACCAGCGCGCCTTCGTCCAGCTTCTTCTGGCTGTGCGTGGTCATCTTGCCCTGGCCCGCAGTGCCCATGCCGTAGCCCTTCTTGGTGTGCGCCAGGATCACGGTCGGGCCGTCGCCGTAGTTCGCCGCGGCGGCGTAGGCGGCATGGATCTTCACCAGGTCGTGGCCGCCGCGCTTGAGCCGGTCGATCTGTTCGTCGGTCATGCCTTGCGCAAGGCGCGCGAGTTCCTCGTTCTGGCCGAAGAAGTTGTCGCGGTTGAAGCGGCCGTCCTTGGCCGCGAAGGTTTGCATCTGGCCGTCCACGGTGTGCGAGAAAGCCTTCGCCAACGCACCGGTGACGTCGCGCGCGAACAGCCCGTCCCAATCGCTGCCCCACACCAGCTTGATCACGTTCCATCCTGCCCCGCGGAACAGCTTTTCCAGCTCGTCGATGATGCGGCCGTTGCCGCGCACCGGGCCGTCGAGCCGCTGCAGGTTGCA
>JAQGMT010000258.1 GCA_028292185.1 Ramlibacter sp.
GTCAGCAGCACGATCGGAACCGAGGCGCGCTCGCGCAGCGTTTGCGCCAGCAGCATGCCGTTTTCGCCGGGCATGCGGACGTCCAGCAAGACCAGGTCGATCGCTTCGGTCTCGAACACTTCCAGCATCGCGTGGCCACTCGCCAGCGCCGTCACCCGCATGTCGTTGCGTGCCAGGTAATCCTGCAGCACCGCGCGGATTTCGGGGTCGTCGTCCACCACCAGCACGTGAGGCATGGGGACGGTCATGGCGGGCGAGGTCGGGGCGTTCACGGCGGTTAGCTCGGTATGCAAAGAATAGCGTGTATTGGTCGGCATTCAAGCGGCCGACTTTAAGCAATCTGCGCAATGGTGAACGGCCGGCAGGAGCTGAGAATGATCGAATTCGCGCCCGGCATTACATCTGCAACACGGCATGGCGGCCGCTCCCTTGTGCGAAATGTAGTGCGCGGCCGCCATCTTGCAATGTGGCAAGCGGGCGCGGCGCCTACGCTACAGGAACGCCCTCCAGCGCTCTTCGCCATGCAGTCAACTCCGCCCGTCACCCTACCGTCTCCCGGTGAACCCAGGCGCGAATGCCCGCGGGTGGCGCTGTGCGAGCCCGACACCTTGCTCGGCGCCCTCCTGGCGGAGTGGCTGCACCGGGCCGGATTCGAGCCCGTGCGCTGCGGCATCGGGGACCCGGTCGGCAATGTGGTCCTGGTGGTGGCCGATGTGCCCGCGCCGCGCGCGGACGGGGCGGCATGCATCGCGCACCTGAGGCGGGCCTTCCCGGGCGCCAGGGTGCTGGCCATCTCGGCGCAGTTCGCGCCGGGCCTGCACGGGGCGAACTGCACCGCGGCGGCCGAACTGGGCGTCGATGCAGTGCTGGCCAAGCCCTTCGCGGTCAAGGCCTTTGTCGACACTGTACACGCCGCGCTGCGCCGGTCGACATGAGGCCTTGCTCAGCCCGAGTGCAGCCGGCGCCAAACCGGCCTAGGATGGGCAACCCGCGACCCCTATCCATGCGAAAGCAAGCGCTTCCGGCCCCCGATTCTGTTCAGCAGCCCCGATCCACGGCGGCGCTGCTCTTGGCCGCGGCGGTGCTTTTCGTCGGCGCTCTGGTGGTCAGCGCGTTGTTCGAGCTGAACCGCAGCCACCGCGAGGCGCAGGAGCGCGCCGCCAACGAAATCGACGTGCTCGCGCGCGTCTTCGCCGAGCAGACGCGCCGCTCGCTGCAGACGGTAGACATCATGTTGCGCTCGGTCGCCGAGGCGTATCACGATGGCACCCTGCCGCCGCTGGACTCCCTGCCCATGCATCGCGAACTGGCCGCGCAACGGGATCAATTCAGCGATGTGACCACGGTGTTCATCATCGATCCGCACGGCGCCCGCCTGAACAGCTCGACGGCCTATCCCCCGCCCGTTGGCACGGTCGTCGGCAGTGACGTGGTCCGGAGGCTGGAAGCAAGTCCGCGCGACAGCGCCTACCTGGGCGAGTCGGTGCGCTGGTTCAGGGACGGCCACTGGGTCTTGCCCGTCGCGCGCCGGCTCGAGGGCCCGGGCGGACGATTCGACGGCGCGGTCGGCGCCCTGTTGGACGCCGCCTATTTCGACAATTTCTATGCCGCGGTGCACCTGGAGCGCGGCACGTCCGTCGCGCTGCTGCACGAGAGCGGCACCGTGGTCTCGATGTTTCCGCGGCAGGAAGCCCTCGTGGGCCAATCGTTGCCCGCCTACCGTGACCTGCGCAGCGACGGAGCGGAGTGGAATCCACCGTCGCTGCTGCCTGGGTTGGGCGGCGCGCCGGAGCGCATCGCCGTGGCCCACCGGGTTCCCGGCTTCGCGATGACCGTGGTGGTCTCGCGTGAACTGAACGAGGTCTTCTCGCTCTGGCGCGAGCAGGTCTTCTGGGTGCTGCTGCGCACCGCGATTCTCACCCTGATGATCGTGGCCTTGCTGCTCATGGTGCGGCGCCACGTCGCGCGGGTGAATGCGGCGCGCGCGCAATTGCGGGAGTCGGACCAGCGCTACGCGCTTGCCGTGGCGGGTTCCAACGAAGGGCTGTGGGACTGGAACCTGGTGACCGGCCAGCTGTTCTTCTCCAGGCGCGCGCAGGAACTGTGCGGAATGGAACCCGGCGAACCGCTGCGGGCGCGGCGCGCCTGGCAGTCGGCCCTGCTGGTGCATCCCGAGGATCTGCCGCGATTGCGCGAGGAGATGCGGGCGCACCTGCGCGGACGGCGGGCTCACTTCGACGTGGAAGTCCGCGCCGCCGTGCGCCCCGGGGTCGCATCCGGTACGACCCGCGACCCGCCGCAATGGAGCTGGTACCGCCAGCGTGGCCTGGCGATCCGCGACGAGCGGGGCCGGCCGCTGCGCATGGCCGGCTCGATCGAGAACATCGAGGAGCGCAAGCACTCGGAGCGCGAGCGCCAGCGGCTGGAAGCGCAGCTGCGGCAGGCGCAGAAGCTCGAAGCGATCGGCACGCTGGCGGGGGGCATCTCGCACGACTTCAACAACATCCTCGGTTCGATCCTGGGCTACGGCGAACTGGCCCGCTCCGACGCGGCAGCCGGCAGCCCGCTGGCCCGCTATCTCGACGGCGTGATGAACGCGGGCCACCGCGCCAAGTCGCTGGTCGAGCGCATCCTCGCATTCAGCCGTTCGGGCATGGGCGATCGCGTGCCGGTGCATGTGCAGTCGGTGGTGGCGGAGGCGCTCGAGCTGCTGCTGCCCTCGCTGCCGCCGGGCATCACGCTTGCCCGCACGCTCGAAGCCGGCGACACCGCCGTCATCGGCGACGCCACGCAAATTCACCAGGTCGTGATGAACCTGTGCACGAACGCGATGCATGCGATGCCCGAGGGCGGCGCGCTGGAGGTCTCGCTCGCGCTGCGCCGCCGCGATGAGCCGCTGGCGATCACCACCGGCGAGATTGCAGCGGGCGAGTACGTGTGCCTCACCGTGCGCGATCACGGCGAGGGCATCGAGCCCG
Source organism: Ramlibacter sp. (assembly GCA_028292185.1). Taxonomy (GTDB): domain Bacteria; phylum Pseudomonadota; class Gammaproteobacteria; order Burkholderiales; family Burkholderiaceae_C; genus Ramlibacter. Next base: position 2,979 of record JAQGMT010000258.1, read on the forward strand.
AGGCGGTGTATCGCATCTTCGATCCGTTCTTCACCACCAAGAAAGTGGGCGTGGGGACGGGCCTGGGCCTTTCGCTGGTGCACGGCATCGCGGTCGATCTGGGCGGCGGCATCGACGTGGTCAGTGCGCGGCAGTCGGGATCCACCTTCACCGTTTGGCTTCCGTGCACGGGCCACGCCGTCGCGCAAGCGCCCGCCGAAGCGGGGATTGCGCGCGGCGACGGGCAGCGCATCCTGCTGGTGGACGATGAGATGCCGCTGGTGCACCTGGGCGAGGAGATGCTCGCGGCGTTGGGCTACGAGGCCGCCGGCTACACCTCCAGCGTGGAGGCCTTGGCCGCCTTCGCGGCCGAGCCGGAACGCTTCGATGCGGTTTTGTCCGATGAGACGATGCCGCTGCTCTCGGGCTCGCAACTGGCCTTGCAGATCCGCCGCATCCGTCCCGACATCCCGATCGTGCTGATGAGCGGCTATGTGGGCCCG
>JAQGMT010000302.1 GCA_028292185.1 Ramlibacter sp.
CGCACCTCGGCCGCCAGGGTCCCGTCCCAATCCCGCGCCTCAAGCGCCTCAGGCGGCGCGCCGTTGACCGTCATTGCGCGTGCATCCTGCCGCCTGGAATCCACCCAAGCGGCCCCCGCGCGGGGCATGGCAGCAGTTCGGGTGCGGATCCGGTCGCGGTCGGCGGGGAGCCGCGCACAGCGAGTGGGGTGAGCAAGGATTCGGGCAAGCGATTCTCCTGAAGGCCGGGCGATGGCCCATCGCGCAGGGCGCAGCTTGTGCCCCGCAGCCCTAGCGATTGGGTAGGGATTCGCTCGCAGCCAGCTTCTGTAACGGAACGTATCGATGTCCACGTGTTTTAGCAGGCAGCCGCTGTGAATCTCCGCGAAGGCAACTGCACGCTGTATTGCTGATCGCCACCTGAGACGCCGATTGGGGAGCGGCAACTAGAATCGCCAGCTATGCGCCGGTGGCCTGTGCGGGGTCCATCGATCTTTTCGCCTCCTCTTGGAGTGAGCCCGGTGACCAACTCGAAAAACGCCCGTCTGGCGAAACTCACTGCGCCGCTCGCGCGCGGTCTGGTGCAACGGGAGCGCTTGTTCACGATGCTCGATTGCCTGGAGCACGGCAGGCTGGCGTGGGTCTCAGGCCCCGGCGGCGCAGGCAAGACCTCGCTCCTCGCAAGCTGGCTCACCGCGAGGCAACGCAATGTCGTCTGGTATCGGATTGACGCCGGCGACCGTGATCCGGCCACGCTCTTCCACTACCTTGCACTTTCGCTTCAGGACGGGACGTCCAGTCACGAACCGCTTCCTCATTTCACGCCTGAATTCATGGCGGGCCTCGATACTTTCGCGCGAAGCTATTTCCAGGGATTTTTCGCCCAGTTGACACCACCCTGCGTGGTGGTCTTCGATAGTTGTCAGGACGCCGGGGCGGATTCTGGATTCGAACAGATAGTCGCTCTCGCGCTCCACGAGGCCCCGGCAGGGATCGCGATTGCCTGTGTCAGCCGGGCTGAGCCGGGCGCAGCCCTTGCGCGGTGGGTGGCGCATCCTGATTACGTTCGAATCGGATGGGACCACCTGCGCCTGGACGCCCTCGAAGCAGCGCAAATTGCGCAAGGGCGGGGTCACGACGCCAAGGCGGTGCCGGTTCTGCTGGAAGCCGCGCGCGGATGGGCGGCCGGCTTTGTCCTCATGCTTCGAGCCCAGGCGCAAGGTGTAGCGAATGACGCCCTCGGCGCGCAAGGCGCGCAGGGTGCCGTATTCGACTACTTCGCGGGAGAAATACTGTCACGAGCGGCCCCCGCTACCCGCGACTTTTTGCTGCGTGCCTGCGTGCTGCCTGTTCTGCCTCCATCCTTGGTGGCCGAGCTCACCGGCAACCCTCAGGCCGGCGAGCTGCTCGAGGAGCTCTATCGCAGCAACTTCTTCACCGAGCGAAGGCGATCGGATATCGGCCAATTCACCTATGAGTTTCACCCCCTGTTTCGGGCGTTTCTGTGCGCTCGTTCGCGCCTCGCTTTGCCCCCTGAGCACTTTGCGCAACTGTGCGAGCGCGCCGCATTGCTGCTCGAGCAGGCGGGTCAAATCGAGGCGGCGGTCGAGTTGCGTATCCAGGCGTGCGACTGGCCGGCTCTGACGCGCACGATTTGCTCTCAAGCCCCGGTGTTGATGGCGCAAGGCCGCTGGCAGACGCTGGACAGCTGGATCGGCGCCATACCGCGCACGATCACGCAAACAACGCCTTGGCTGATGTATTGGCTTGGCGTGTGCTGTTGCATGACGGACCCGCTGGCCGCACGCGCGCATTTGCAATCCGCGCATGAACAATTCCAGGCTGCCGATGACAAGGTTGGCGCATTGCTCGCATGCGCGAGCGCGCTCGAAACCTTCCACCTGGCGTGGAGCGCACTGAAGTCCGCGGCGCCGTGGATCGACAGGTTCGAACGCGCCCTGGCGGCCGTGCCGGCGCCGCCTCTCGAGGTCGAGCTTCGCGTCATCAGCGGACTGCTGGGTGTCACGATGGCGCAACCGCAGCATTCCATGCTGCCGAAGTGGGTGCTGCGCGCCGTTGAATTGCTTCGAGCACTGCCCGACCCCATGCAAAAAGTCGCGCCCATGGCTTTCGCGGTCAGCTTCTACATATGGTCAGGAGAGCTCGAGCGGGCGCATTCGCTGATCGATACGCTCGATATGGATCGCTACCGGACCGGCGGGGAGCCGCTCAGCCCGATCGCGGCTTATGGGTGGGAGGCTTGCGTCGCCTGGCAAAGGGCGGAGCACGAACAAGCATGGAAAGCACTGGCGAAAGCCGAGGCGATTGCCGAAAGCTCCGGTGTGAGAGTGTTGTCCTCTTTTCTTTGCGTCCATAGAATTTACGCCGAGCTCAGTGCGGGAGAACTCGCGCGAGCCCAGGAAAGTCTCACGCGTTTGCGGGCGTGCCTGGTGCCGGGGCGAGAGCTGGACGTCGCGCATCTTCATTTTCTGAGCTCGGGCGCATTGCTGCTGGCCGGCAATCTCAGGGGAGCGCTCGAAATCGTGTTACGTGAACTGCCGGGGGTCGTGGAGATGGGCGCACCGTTCGGGGTTGCGACGTGGCGGGTGCAGGCGGGGCAAACATTCACCCTCAACGGACACTTCGATGCTGCACGGGAAGCGCTCACCGGAGCGCTCGATTTTGGCCGCGCGATGCCCAGCCGGATCATCGAATTCCATGCCCTGATGGCGCTTGCCCACCTGGACTTTTGCACGCGCCGCGAAGCCACAGCACTCGAGGCGCTGCGCGAAGCGCTGGCAATCGGCCGCGCCAAAAACTATATGAATTGCCACCCATGGTGGATTCCGCAGCAAATGAGCGTGCTCTTCAGCCGGGCTCTTCAGGCCGGGATTGAACCTGAATATGTGCGCCGCTTCATTCGCCACAGGCGGGTGGACCCCGAATCGCCGGAGGTACCCGGCTGGCCTTGGCCGCTGCGCATCTACACCTTGAACCAACTGCGTGTTTTGAAGGATGACGAACCGCTGCGCGCTGGCCGCAAGGCGCCGCGTCGCGTGCTGGAGCTGCTGCAGGCGATCGTCGCACTCGGGCCGCGCAAGGCCAGTCGAGAGCGGCTGACGGAAGCCGTGTGGCGCGACGCGGAGGGCGATGCCGCACGCGACGCCTTCGAAAACGCGCTGCACCGGCTGCGCAAGCTGCTCGGCGACGACGCCGTCATCCTCGAGCACGGTCAGGTGACGCTCGCGCCGATGCGCGTCTGGGTGGACGCGGAGGCCTTCGAGCGGCTGGCAGACGGAATTCAGCAAAGCGCCGAGGCGGGCACGCTGGGCCATGAACGCTCCATGCAAGCCATCGACGAAGCCATCGCCCTTTATCAGGGCCACTTCCTGGCGAACGAGCCCGACCAGCCGTGGATGCTGCCCATGCGCGAAAGACTGCGCTCACGCCTGGAAAGAATCGTGACACGCGGCGCCGCACATTGGGAGCAGGCGGGTGACCTGCCTCGCGCGACGGCGCTGTATCAGCGCGGCGTGGAAGTCGATCCCGTCGCGGAGCTGTTCTATCGCCGGCTGATGGCGTGCCGCGCGCAGGCAGGGGACCGCGCGGGCGCGCTGGAAATCTATCGGCGTTGCCGGCAGATGCTTTCCAGCGTGCTGGGCATATCACCTTCGGCTGAGACGGAGGCGCTGCGCAATTCCCTTCTGCGCGCGTAGGGGACTCAGCTAAAGACCCGTCTCGTGCATGGCGTTGACGAAACGTCTCAGTGCCGGGCGGCGCGTTGGTGCCGATGGGCCTGAGGCCACGGCGGCAGGTGAGAATCCGCGAGTGGCCGGCCTGCCTAAGCCGATCGAGGAGGCATTCGCTGCGCACGGGCCTCTTCGCGCAGCATGAAAAGGTAAAGTCCTTCCACCTTCTCCCGCGCCCAGGGCGTCTTGCGCAGGAATCTGAGGCTCGAGTTGATGCTGGGGTCGTGCGTGAAGCAGCGCACCGGGATGCGCACAGCAAGTTCGGCCCAACCGTAATGTCCTTGTAGAGCCGTGACGATTGCTTCCAGCGTCATGCCATGCAGCGGATTGCGCGGCTGCTCGGCGGGTGCTGCTTCTTCGCGCATCGGGATTCCGCTGCGGCTGCTCAGGCGGCCAGCGCTGCAGGGCGGGCTCGGCGCGTCGAACGCTTGCCGGCACCCTGTAAGGGCGGTAGAGCCTTTGTCCCTGGTGCGGTGCCCGGCACGTCGACGTGTGTCAACACCTCGACGGCCAGCGCCACGACCTGCTTGACGACCGGACTCTCGCGCGCGAGATTCCACGCGATGCCCAGCGTGACGACCTCTACAAATTCATCGAGCGGGCGCAGCACCACCGTCTTGTCGGCGCCGGGGTCGACCTGGCTGGGCACCAGTGCGATGCCTTGGCCGCAACCCACCAGCGCGATCTGCGACGTCACCGACCGCGCCTCGTGCAGGATGCGTGGCGAGAACCCGTGCGCATTGCACGCCGACATCAGGCGGTCGAAGTAGGTCGGCGTAATGGCTCGCGGGCACATCACGAACGGCTCGCCGGCGAGTGACGCGAGGGACACCGACGCCGACTTTGCCAGCGCGTGATCGCGCGGCAGGGCGACGCAGACGCGGTCGGTGACCAGCGCGCGCGTGCGCACTGTCGGTCCGAGGTCGCCGTCCAGCCGCGCGAGCGCGACGTCGATGTCGCCCAGCTCCAGCGCCCTCACCGCATCGCCACTGTCGATCTCGACGACCGAGATCGTGACCGCGGGCAACTGCTGCTCCAGCTCGCGGATGACGCCCGGGAGCGGGTCGACCATGGCCGACTGGATGGCGCCAATGGTCAACACCCCGTGACGGCCGGCCACCGCCTCGCGCACCGCGAGCTCCACGCGCCCCATCTGTTCAACGAACTTGCGCACCGCCGGCAGGATGGCCGCGCCGGCGGGCGTGAGCTGCACGGACCGGTGCGAGCGGTCGAACAGCTGGACCTTGAGCGACTGCTCCAGCACCTGGATCTGTTCGCTCAAGGGCGGTTGCGACATCCCCAGGCGCTGGGCGGCGCGGCCGAAGTGGCGCTCCTCGGCCACCGCGAGGAACAAGGTCAGGTGGCGCAGCAAGCGGAAATTGAGCATCGATCTGCCTGGCGTATGGATCCCTTACTGTAAAGGAATTGGACAGATCAGCCGCTCGCGCTGACCATCGCGCCTGCACCGATAACAAAACAAGTACTGGAGACAAAATGATGGATCCCCTGGACGTGCGCGGACCCACTCGCCGCCAGGCTCTGCGCATGACGGCGGCTGCCGTCGGTGCCCTGGCTGCCGGCGCCGCCCCGCGCGCCTTCGCGCAAAGCGAGGCCGGCCGCTGGCCCGAGCGGCAGATTCGGATCGTGGTTCCGTACCCGGCCGGCGGGTCGGCCGACACGGTGGTGCGGCCGTTCGCGCAGATGCTGTCCGAAAAGCTGGGCCAGCCCATCGTCATCGACAACAAGCCCGGCGCCAGCGGCAACATCGGTACCGTGGAAGTCATGCGCGCGAAGCCGGATGGCTACACGCTGCTGCTCAATCCGTCGGTGCACGTGATCAACCCCGAACTGATGGAGAAGGCCCCGTACCGCACGGTCGAGGACTTCACCGCGATTTCGCTGCTGGCGCGCTGCCCGCTGGTGCTGATGGTGCCGGCCGGCTTGCCGGCGCAGAACGTCGCGCAGTTCGCGCAACTGGCGCGCGCCAGGCCCAAGGAGGTGAACTTCGCGACCTCCGTGATCGGCTCCGCCAGCCACCTGGCCGAGGAATACTTCAACCGCAAGGCGAAGACGGACATCATGGTCGTGCCGTTCAAGGGCAGCGCGCCCGCCAACAACGCCTTGATCGCGGGCGACGTGCAGGCGATGTTCGATCCGGCGGTCAGCGCCGTGCCGATGGTGCGCGGTGGCCGCCTGCGCGCTCTGGCCGTCACCAGCCGCAAGCGCCTGCCGTCCGCGCCCGAGATCCCGACCATGGAGGAAGCGGGCATCCGCGACTTCGAGTTCTACACGTGGTACGGACTGTGGGCGCCCGCCGGGCTGCCCCCGGCCATCGCCGCCAGGCTGGAACAGGCATCCCGCGAGGTCGTGGGCGCGCCGGAGTTCCAGAATGGAATGGCATCGAAAGGCCTGGAAGCCGTCGGCTCCAGCAGCCCCGAGTTCGTCAAGTTCATCCACCAGGAATCGCAGCTGTACCGCAACCTCATTCGCAGCGCCAACATCAAACCGCAGACATGACCGAGCTCATTCTCGACCGCTTGGGGCGGCAGGACACCAACACCATCTCCGACGCGCTCGATTTTCTCGAGCTGCCGGGCGCCACGGTGGGCATCCGCCCGTTATGGAACTGCCCGCGCATCGTGGGACGTGTCACGACCATCCAGCTGGCACCCAAGACCGATCCCCGTCCCGGGCAGCACATCCTCACGCCCACCATCGCCGCGAACGAGGATGGCGACCGCATCCTGGTGATCTCCGGCGCGCCCGAGGGCATTTCGTGCTGGGGCGACATCGTCGCCAATGCGGCGCAGATGAAGAAGTTCCGCGGCACGGTCATCGACGGCTTCAGCCGCGATATCGAAGGCAGCGAGTCGATCGGCTATCCGGTGTACGGGCGCGGCCTGACGATGGTCAGCGCACGCAACCGCCTGACCCAAGTCAGCGCCGGTGGGCCGCTGATCATCGGCGGCGTCACCGTACGCCAGGACGATTACCTGATCGCAGACCGCTGCGGCACGGTCTTCATTCCCGCCGGCCGTATTTCGGACGTGCTGGACATGGCCGAACGCATCGAGCGGCGGCAAGCCGGCATGGTGGCCGCGGTGCGCTCCGGGCGGTCCATCGTCGAGGTGATGCACGACAAGGAATTCAACGCGATCGCGGCCCAGCGATGACGGGCGCCATCGGGAACCACGCAAGCTCATGATCATAGACTGCCACGGCCACTTCACCACGGCGCCGCCGCAGGTGCCCGACTTCCGCAAGCGCCAGCTCGCCGAGTTCGCGCGGACGGGCAGGGCGCCGGACCTCGCGCCGCCCACCGTCACCGACGACGAGATCCGCACAGCCATTTCCGAAAACCAGCTGCGCCGGATGCGCGAGCGCGGCATCGACCTGACGATCTTCTCGCCCAAGGCCGTGGCGATGGACCACCACCAGGGCAACGAGGACACCAACGTCGCCTGGGCCCGCTTCAACAATGAGCTGATCCACCGGGTGTGCCGGCTGTTCCCGGAGCACTTCGCGGGCGCATGCCAGTTGCCGCAGGCTCCCGGTGTCGCGCCGGGCGCGCGCGTGTTCGAGGAACTCGAGCGCTGCGTGAACGACTACGGCTTTGTCGCGGCCAACGTCAACCCGGACCCCACGGGCGGGCGCTGGTCCGATCCGCCTTTGCCGGACCGGCGCTGGTGGTACCCGCTGTTCGAGAAACTGGCCGAGCTGGACCTGCCGGCCATGATCCACGTCAGCGGCTCGTGCAATCCGCACTTCAACGCTGTCGCCACGCACTACATCAACGGCGACACCACGGCGTTCGTGCAGTTCATGACATCGGACATCTTCAAGGATTTCCCCACGCTCAAGTTCATCATCCCGCACGGCGGCGGGGCGGTGCCTTTCCACTGGGGCCGCTACCGTGGCCTGGCGCAGGACATGGGCCTGCCGCCGCTGGAAGAAAAGGTGCTGGGCAACGTGTTCTTCGACACCTGCGTGTACCACCAGGCCGGCATCGACCTGATGCTGCGGGTGCTGCCGGCGGCCAACGTGCTGTTCGCGTCCGAGACCTTCGGCGCGGTGCAGGGCGTCGATCCGCGCACGCAGCACCACTACGATGACACGCGGCGCTACATCGACGCATCCCCTTCGACCGGCCCGGACGAGAAGGCGCGCATCTTCTCCGACAATGCGCTGGGCGTGTACCGCCGCCTGCGCCTGCCAGGCCACTGATCCCTGAACCACATCCCTCCACAGAAAAACGCATGACATCCAATCGCACACTCACCCGCCTGGGCGCCGGGCTGGCGCTCGCCGCCGCTGCCCTCGGCGCCGGCGCACAGGGCACTTACCCCTGCAACACCATCAAGCTGATCTCGCCTTACCCGCCGGGCGGCACCACCGACATCCTCGCGCGGCTGGTCCAGCCGGGGCTGGGCAAGGAACTGGGCGTGACCGTGATTGTCGACAACAAGGCCGGCGCCAGCAGCAACATCGGCACCGAATTCGTCTCGACCGCCGCGCCCGACGGCTGCACGCTGCTCCTGGGCAACAACACGGGCGTCGCGATCAACCGCAACCTGTACAAGCTGCGGGTGGACCCGGTGCAGGGCCTGTCCCCGGTCGCCGAGGTCGCTTCGGTGCCGCTGGTGCTCTACGTGAATGCCGCTGTGCCGGCGAACACGCTCGACCAGCTGGTCGAGCTGACGAAGAAGAACCCCGGCAAATACAGCTATGCGTCCGGCGGCAGCGGCAGCCCGCAGCACCTCATGGGCGAGCTGCTGAAGCTGGAGAAGGGCCTGGACATCGTGCACATCCCGTACAAGGGCCAGGGCCCGGCGATGCAGGACGTGGTGTCCGGACAGGTGCAGATGGCGTTCGAGACCACCACCGTCATCGCGCCGCAGATCGCCTCGGGCCGCGTGCGCGCATTGGCCACCACCGGGGCGGTGCGGGCCAAGATCCTGCCCAACGTGCCGACGATGAAGGAGCTGGGCATGCCCGACTTCGTCACGGAAAACTGGTACGGCGTGTTCGCGCCGGCCAAGACGCCGCCGGCCCTGGTGCAACAGCTGAACACCGCGCTGGAAAAAGTGCTGCAAAGCAAGGA
>JAQGMT010000320.1 GCA_028292185.1 Ramlibacter sp.
CGGCTCTCGCGCCTGCGCCACACGCCGGCCGTGACGCTGGATGGCCAGAAGGTCGAACTGCTGGCCAACATCGAACTGCCGGAAGATGCACCCGCCGCCTTGAACGCGGGCGCCGTCGGCGTCGGCCTGTTCCGCAGCGAATTCCTCTTCATGGGGCGGCGTGGCCACCTGCCCGACGAAGAGGAGCAGTATCAGGCGTATCGGCGGGCCGTGGAAGGCATGGAGGGGCTGCCCGTCACGATTCGCACCATCGACGTCGGCGCCGACAAGCCGCTGGACAATTCCGAGCCCGAGGCCTCGCACCTGAACCCCGCGCTCGGGCTGCGCGCGATCCGCTGGAGCCTGGCCGACCCGGCGATGTTTCTCACCCAGTTGCGCGCCATCCTGCGCGCCGCCGTGCACGGCCAGGTGAACATGCTGATCCCGATGCTCGCGCACGCCAGCGAAATCCGCCAGACCGTGTCGCTGATCGACTTCGCGCGCGCCGAACTGGACAACCGCGGCGTGGCCTACGGCCCCATGAAGCTGGGCGCGATGATCGAGATTCCCGCGGCCGCTTTAACGCTGAAAATTTTTCTGAAGTACTTCGATTTTCTTTCGGTAGGCACCAACGACCTGATCCAGTACACGCTGGCGATCGACCGGGCCGACGAGTCGGTGGCACATCTCTACGATCCGCTGCATCCGGCAGTCTTGCGGCTGCTGGCCGAGACCATCCGCGAATGCAATGCGCAGGGCAAAGGGGTGAGCGTCTGCGGCGAGATGGCCGGTGACATCACCTTGACGCGCCTCTTGCTCGGCCTCGGGCTGCGCAGCTTCTCGATGCATCCGGCGCAGATTCTGGCCGTGAAGCAGGAGGTTTTGCGCGCCGACACCGCGCGGCTGGCCGGCTGGGCCGCCAAGGTGCTGGAGGCGGAAGATCCGGCCGCGCTGTTGAGCGCCACCTAAGCGCGTCCTGGCCGCGCGGAGGCGTCAGGTCGCGGCCGGGCCCGCGGCGACAAGCGAGACGCCGGCGGCGTGCGCCTGCTGGTCGGCGTGATAGCTCGAACGCACCATCGCGCCCACGGCCGCGTGGCTGAAGCCCATCTCCTGCGCCTTGGCTTCGAACATCTTGAAAGTGTCCGGGTGCACGTAGCGCCGCACCGGCAGATGCGAGGTGGAGGGCGCGAGGTACTGCCCGATGGTGAGCATCTCGATGCCGTGCTCGCGCATGTCGCGCATCGTTTGCAGGATTTCCTCGTCGGTTTCGCCCAGGCCCACCATCAAGCCGCTCTTGGTCGGCACGCCCGGATGCAGCGCCTTGAACTTCTTCAGCAGGTTCAAGCTGAACGCATAGTCGCTGCCGGGCCGCGCCTCGCGGTACAGGCGTGGAATCGTTTCCAGGTTGTGGTTCATCACGTCCGGCGGCGCCGCCTTCAGGATTTCCAGCGCGCGATCGTCGCGGCCGCGGAAATCGGGCACCAGCACTTCGATGGTGGTGCCGGGCGACAATTCGCGCGTCTTGCGGATGCACTCCACGAAATGGCCAGCGCCGCCGTCGCGCAGGTCGTCACGGTCCACGCTGGTGATCACCACGTATTTCAGCTTCAGTCGGGCGATGGTCCGCCCCAGGTTTTCGGGTTCATTGGCGTCGAGCGGATCGGGCCGTCCATGGCCGACGTCGCAGAACGGACAGCGCCGCGTGCACTTGTCGCCCATGATCATGAAGGTGGCGGTGCCCTTGCCGAAACATTCGCCGATGTTGGGGCAGGAAGCTTCTTCGCAGACCGTGACGAGATGGCTCTCGCGCAGGATCTGCTTGATCTCGTAGAAGCGCGTGGTCGGCGAGCCGGCCTTCACGCGGATCCACTCGGGTTTCTTCAGGATCTCGCCTGGCTCCACCTTGACCGGAATGCGCGACAGCTTCGCCGCGGCCTTGTGTTTGGCCGATGCGTTGTAGTTCTCGGGCGACTGCGCATCGCGCACGACTTCTGTCATGGTGTCAGGGGGCCAGCCAGGTGGTGAGCTTGCGGCCCAGCACTTGCGCCGCCTCGTTCCAGGTGGTTGATACGCCGATTGTAGAAAGATCCACCGTTTTCAAGCTTGCGTAACCGCAAGGGTCGATACGGGTAAAGGGTTGCAGGTCCATGGCCACGTTCAGTGCGACCCCGTGGTAGGCGCAGTGGCGGCTGACCTTGATCCCCAGCGCGGCGATTTTGCCGAGGCCATCGAATCGCGGATCGGTGCCCCCACCCCAACCCTCCCCCGGAGGGGGAGGGGGAAAAGAGCTGTCGGCCCCCGCAGGGGGAGTGAGAAAAGCGCCGCCGGCCGCCAGAGCGGGAGGGGGCGATGCATTGCTCCCTCCCCCTTTGGGGGAGGGCTGGGGTGGGGGCAAGATCGCATGCGAAAACGGATCATCCAGCCGCACATAGATCCCCGGCGCGCCGCGCACGCGATGCCCGGTCACCCCGTAGTGCTCCAACGTGCGGATCACCGCCTCCTCGATGCGGTGCACGTACTCCTTGACGAAGTAGCCCGCCCGGCGCAGGTCGATCAGCGGATAGGCCACCACTTGGCCGGGCCCGTGGTACGTGACCTGGCCGCCGCGGTCGGTGGCGATGACCGGAACGGCGCCCGCATCGCGCACGTGTTCCGCGCGCCCGGCCAAGCCTTGCGTATACACGGGCGGGTGCTCGCAAATCCAAAGCTCGTCCGCGGTGGCGGCGCTGCGCGCGGCGGTGAAAGCCTGCATCGCCTGGTAGGTGGGCAGGTACTCCACCCGGCCGCGCAGGACAGGCTCCACGCTACAGAACCACTTTCACCATCGGATGCGTCGAGAGCGTGCGATACAGCTCGTCGAGCTGCTCGCGGCTGGTCACGGTGACGGTGATCGTCACGCCCAGATAGTTGCCGGCCTTGCTCTCGCGCAACTCGACCGTGGTGGCGTCGAAGGCCGGATCGAACTGGTGCGCGATGCTGGTGACCGCATGCACGAAGCCATCCGCTTTCGGGCCCATCACCTTGATGGGAAACAGCGACGGATACTCGATCAGCGACTCCTGGCGGGGCGCTGGGGAACTGGAGGGCGGGAGGGAAGAATCCATGGTCAGCCTTGTTTGGCACGCTGATAACCAGCGTACAAGCTGGCGTAGATGGGGCCGGGTTTGCCGGTTCCAACTGGGTGCCCATCCAGCAGCGTGACGGCCAGGATTTCCTTGCTGGCATTGGACAGCAGCACCTCGTCGGCGGCGAAGACCTCGCTGCGCGCAATGCGCCGCAGGTCGAAGCCGATGCCCGCATCCCGGCAGAGTTGCTGGATCAGGCCGTAGCGGATGCCCTCGAGCACGAGATTGTCCTTGGGCACGCCCACCACGGTGCCGTCCTTGACGATCCACACATTGGCCGACGCTCCTTCGCTCAAAAAACCGTCGCGAAACATCACCGTCTCGGCGGCGCCCACGTCGGCGCTGATCTGCCGCGCCAGCACCGCGCCGGCCAGGCTGGTGCTCTTGATGTGCGCTTTTTTCCAGCGGAAGTCGTCGGCCGTGACGCAGGCCACGCCCTCGGCGCGTTGCGCGGGGGTCGGCGGCGTGATGCCGTTGCTCGTGGCGAACACGGTGGGCGTCAGCCCGGGCACCATCGCGTGGTCGCGCATCGCAACGCCGCGGGTCACCTGGATATAGACCAGCTGGTCGATCGCCTCGGGCTGCGCGTCCTGCGACTGCGCGTAGGCGGCGATCAACTTGTCCACCAGCGAGCGCCACGCTTGCGCATCCATCGGATTGGAAATTCGCAACTCGCCCAGGCTGCGGGCCAGCCGCGCCATGTGATGCTCGAAGCGGAACGGCTTTCCGGCATACACCGGGACCACTTCGTACACGCCGTCGCCGAAGATAAAGCCGCGGTCCATCACACTGACCTTGGCATCGCGCAGGTTGGTGATTTCGCCGTTGAGGTAGCAGGGCAATTGAGGCAGGTTCCATTCGCTCATGGCGCATTGTCGCTGGCTTGGCCCCGGCGCGAACGCGGCCCTTTGCGTAGCCTACCGCCGCGTCGAACGAGCACCGGTTCGCGCATAGCCCGACGCTGAGGTCGGGATACGTACAGAGCGCCACGGGTTTTTACTTATAATCAGGGGCTTTGTGAAAATTCAGGGCCAAAAGTGGGGGCCATCCGATGAAAAAAGTTGCCCCGCTTCCTGATCTGGGCGAAGAGCTCCCGTTCAAGCAACTGACCGCCGACGAAGCGAGCCGGCTGCGCGAACAGCAACCCCAGCGCTCGCCGTGGTGGGTGGTGACGGGGCAGGTGGGAGTGGGGATCGTGGTGGCTTTGGCCGCTGGGGTGCTCACGGGAAGGCAAGCCGCGGTGTGGTCCGCTGCATATGGCGCAATGGCCGTGGTGCTCCCCGCGGCCATTTTCGCGCGTGTGCTGACCGCACCGAAGGTGGCGCAGGGCAGCCCCACGGGGGCCGCCGCCAGGTTCTTTCTGTGGGAGGTCATCAAGGTGGCGTTGACGGTGGTTTTGCTCGCCGTTGCGCCGAAAATAGTGACGGCACTGAGCTGGCCGGCCATGCTGGCCGGGCTGGTGCTGACGATGCAGGTGTATTGGGTCGCCCTCGCTGTGGCGCCCCGTAACGTAAAACGAAGAGTCGAGTAAACAAAGATGGCTGCCGAAGAACACGGACCGAGCGCCGGTGAATACATCATTCACCACCTGACTCACCTGCAGAACCACAAGCCCGCGTCGGTCGTCGATTTCACGACGATCAACTTCGACTCGCTGTTCTGGACCATCGCGCTGGGCGCGCTGACCTGCTGGCTGATGTGGCTGGCCACGCGCAAGGCCACCTCGGGTGTGCCCGGCCGCTTCCAGGCCGCGGTGGAAATCCTGGTGGAGATGGTCGATTCGCAGGCCAAGAGCATCGTGCACAACGCCAACAGCCGCAAGTTCGTCGCACCGCTGGCGCTCACCGTGTTCGTCTGGATCATCATGCTCAACACGATGGACCTGCTTCCGGTCGACCTGCTGCCCTTCCTCTGGCAAAAGATTTACGGCGCGACCGGAGGCGACATCGAGCATGCGTACCTGCGCGTCGTGCCGACCGCCGACTTGTCCATCACCATGGGCTTGTCGCTCGCCGTGCTGCTGATCTGCCTGTACTACAACATCAAGATCAAGGGCGTGGGCGGTTGGGCGCACGAGCTGGTGACCGCGCCGTTCGGCACCAGCAAGAACCCGTTTTTCGCGGTGCTGCTGGGCATCGTGAACCTCGCGATGCAGCTGGTCGAATTCGTCGCCAAGACCGTTTCGCACGGCATGCGGCTGTTCGGCAACATGTATGCGGGCGAGCTGCTGTTCCTGCTGATCGCCCTGCTCGGCGGTGCGTTCACCTTGTCCGTCACCGGCCTCGTGCTGGCCGCCCTGCACATCTTCGCGGGCACCGTGTGGGCGATCTTCCACATCCTGATCATCGTGTTGCAGGCCTTCGTGTTCATGATGCTGACGCTGGTGTATGTCGGCCAGGCGCACGACTCGCACTGATCCCGTTTTCGTTTTCGCTTTCGTTTCTTTTTTCTAACCAAGTCCTTTAGGAGTCATCATGGAACTTACAGTCGGTTTAGTGGCGCTGGCCGCCGGCCTCATCATCGGTCTGGGCGCGCTCGGCGCTTGCGTCGGCATTGGCGTCATGGGCAGCAAGTACCTCGAGTCCGCCGCCCGCCAACCCGAACTGATGAACGAACTGCAAACCAAGATGTTCCTGCTGGTCGGCCTGATCGACGCTTCCTTCATCATCGGCGTCGGTATCGCTCTGTGGTTCACCACCGCCAATCCGTTCCTGGCCCAGCTGGCCCGGTAAGCGAAAGCACCTTCCATGTCATTGCCCGGCGATTTCGCCGCAGGCCGAGGATGAAAAAGTGAGCATCACCGCAACCCTCATCATTCAGATGATCGTGTTCCTGATCCTGGTCGGGTTCACCATGAAATTCATCTGGCCGCCCGTCACCGCGGCACTCGACGAGCGCGCGAAGAAAATCGCCGACGGGCTGGCTGCGGCCGACAAGGCCAAGGCCGAACTCGCCGCGGCCGACCGCCGCGTCGAAGAGGAACTGGCGAAGTCGCGCAACCAGACGGCGCAGTTGCTGGCCGATGCCGAGCGCCGCGCCCAGGGCATCGTGGAAGAAGCCAAGGGCCGCGCCACCGAAGAGGCCAACAAGATCATCGCCGCGGCCCGCGTCGAAGCCGAGCAGCAGACGGTGCGCGCACGCGAAGCGCTGCGCGAGCAAGTGGCCGCCTTGGCGGTCAAGGGCGCCGAGCAGATCCTGCGGCGCGAAGTCAATGCGGGCGTTCACGCCGAGCTGCTGAACCGCCTGCAGACCGAGCTGGTGTAACTCATGGCCGAAATCGCCACCATCGCACGCCCGTACGCGGAAGCCTTGTTCAAGTCGGCCGCCAGCGACCCCGCGGCGACGGCCTCGTGGCTGGACATGCTGGCGGCGATTGCCGCCGACAAGCAGCTGCTGCAGTTCGCCGACAACCCCAAGGTGAACAACGAGGAAGTCTTCGACGTGTTTTCCGCCGTGGCCACGTCGCCGCTGCCGGGCAACGGCAAGAATTTCCTGCGCATGGTGATCGAAAATGGCCGCCTGGCCGCATTGCCCGCCATCGCCGAGCAGTTTCGCGCACTCATGAATTCGCGCAGCGGCAGCTCCGATGCCATCGTGTACAGCGCTTTCCCGATCGAGCCGCAGGCGCTGTCGCAAGTGTCGGGCGCGCTGGAGAAACGCTTTGGCCGCAAGCTCAATCTGTCGGTGCAGCAAGAGCCGGAATTGATTGGCGGCATTCGTGTCGTGGTGGGCGACGAGGTGCTGGACACCTCGGTGAAGGCCCGCCTGGAGCAAATGAAGGTGGCGCTCAGCGCCGCCTGATCGCGGCCCAGCCCGCCCGTTTAATTAACTGAAGGAAGGAAAGAGTCATGCAACTCAATCCCGCAGAGATTTCCGAACTGATCAAGAGCCGTATCGAAGGGCTCGCCACCAGCGCCGACATCCGCAACCAGGGCACCGTGGTGTCTGTGGCCGACGGCATCTGCCGCATCCACGGCCTGTCGGACGTGATGGCCGGCGAAATGCTGGAATTCCCGCCCACCGCCGACGGCACCGCCACCTTCGGCCTGGCGCTGAACCTCGAGCGTGACTCGGTCGGCTCGGTGATTCTGGGCGAGTACGAGCACATCTCCGAAGGCGACACCGTCAAGTGCACGGGCCGCATCCTGGAAGTGCCGGTCGGCCCCGAGCTGATCGGCCGCGTGGTCAACGCGCTGGGCGCGCCGATCGACGGCA
>JAQGMT010000236.1 GCA_028292185.1 Ramlibacter sp.
CCCGAACAGATCGCCGGCAAGAAGGTCGACGGCCGTTCGGACCTCTACTCGCTGGGGGTCATGCTGTTCCAGATGCTGACGGGGCTGCTGCCCTTTCGCGGCGATTCGATGGCCGAACTGATGTACAAGATCGCCAACGAGGAGGCCCCGGACATCCGCGTCTTGCGCCGGGAAACCTCGGACCGCCTGGCGAAAGTGGTCGCCTTGTCCCTGGCCAAACGTCCGGAAAGCCGCTACCAGAACGGCGACCAGTTCGCCGCCGACCTGCGGTGGGTGCTCGCCGAGATGACGGGGCTGCCGCCAAACAGCGGCTTCGGGCCGGTCAGCGGCTTTGGCGCACCCACCAGCGGCTTCGGCCCGCTCACGGGACGCGAGGCGGATGCCGGAGTGCCCGCAGCTGCGGACAAGACGGTGGTCATGTCCGCGCCGCGGTCCCCCAGGAACTTCGAACCGGCCTTGGCAGCCAGCGCGATGTCCGGCCCGGGCGCGCCCGGCTATGATCAGAACCAGAAAGCAGGCGAAACGGCGGACGATTTCGCGAAAACCGCAGTGATCCGAAAGCCGGCCGCGCCGGATTCTCCGGGCGCAGGGGACCATAAGAAAGATCTCGAGGGCTGAGCCGGCATTCTATGAATTACGAGTTTTCCATACGCACCGATCCGGGTCTCGCGCGAGAGAACAACGAGGACTCCGTCACTTTCGACGAACCCACCCGGCTGGCCGTGCTGGCCGATGGCATGGGCGGCTACAACGCCGGCGAAATCGCCAGCGGCATGGCCACTGCCTTCATCAAGTCCGAACTGGGGCGCTGGTTGTCCCAGGCCGGACGGCATGCGAACGCCCGGGAGGTACGCCGCGCGATGGAAATATGCGTGGACAACGCCAACCGGTCCATCTTCAATGCCGCCAACTCCAACCCGCAGTACAGCGGGATGGGCACCACGCTCGTGCTCGGCGTGTTCCAGGACGGCCGCGCGATGTTGGGCCATATCGGCGATTCGCGCTGCTATCGGCTGCGCGCCGGCGAGCTGGCGCAGGTCACCAAGGACCATTCCCTGCTGCAGGAACAGATGGACGCGGGGCTGATCACCGCCGAACAAGCCGCCACCTCCAGCAACAAGAATCTTGTTACTCGGGCCCTGGGGGTCGAGGACGCGGTGTTGCTGGAAGTCAACGAACACCGGGTTGACCCGGGCGATATCTACCTGATGTGCTCGGACGGACTGTCCGACATGGTCGATGATGAGAACATCGCGAGGATTCTGGGAAACGACGCCGCCTTGGACCAGAAGGCGGCGGAACTGATCGACGCGGCCAACGCCAATGGCGGGCGCGACAACATTTCGGTCCTGCTGGCCCGGGCCGACGCCGACTCGAAGAAGCGGGGCCTCATTTCCAGGCTGCTGGGTAAATAGTCTTTCGTACTGGTTGACTGATAATGAGCAATACAGACAGGAGCAGACTGTGCCGAAAATGATCGTCTCGATCGACGGTGTCGTCATCAAGGAAGTGCAGTTGACCAAAGACCGCACGACGCTGGGCCGTCGGCCGTACAACGACATCGTCATCGACAACCTGGCGGTCAGCGGCGAGCATGCGGTGCTCCAGATGAGCGGCAACGAGGTCTACCTTGAGGACTTGAACAGCACCAATGGCACCTACGTCAACGGCAAGGCGGTCAAGAAGCAACTGCTGCAGAACAACGATACGGTCGAAATCGGCAAGTACAAGATCAAGTACCTGAACGAGGCGGCGGGCCCGAGCTTCGAAAAGACCATGATCATCAAGGCGGGGGCGGTGCTGCCGCCGGTGGCGCCCGTATCGGCGGGAGCCGGTGCCGCGCCGAACGGGGCGGCCCACGGCGACATGGGCATCCTGCCCGTGAAGGCCACGATCAAGGTGCTCTCGGGCGCCGCGGCGGGCCGTGAAGTGCCGCTGGTCAAGGTGGTGACCACCATCGGCAAGCCGGGCGTGGCGGTGGCGGCCATCACCCGCCGCCCGCAGGGATTCGTGGTCGCGCACGTCGAAGGCGGCAACAAGCCCACCCTCAACGGCGCTGCCATCGGGGCCGAGCCCGTGACCCTGAAGAACGGGGACATGCTCGAACTGGCCGGCACTCAAATGCAGTTCGTTCAGGCCTGATCTTTCCGGCGGCCCCCGCGGGACGTCAGGAAACCGGACCAGGCGCTGCATGGGAGTGCTCTCCAGACACGGGTCCCGCATCGCCGTCACGCTGATACCCCTGGTATTCGCGCTGCTTCATGTCACCGGTGTGCTGCCGCTGGCCGTGCTGCAGCGGTTGGACGACATCATCTATGACGCCCGGCTGCGAGCGACCATGCCGCGTACGCTGGACGATCGCATCGTCATCGTCGATATCGACGAGAAGAGCCTCGCCGACATCGGACGCTGGCCCTGGGGCCGCAATCAGCTGGCCGCGCTGGTGGACGAATTGTTCGTGGGGCAGAAAGTCGCCATGGTCGGCTTCGACGTGGTCTTCGCCGAGCCGGACGATAGCTCCGGCCTGAAACGCCTGCGCCAACTCGCGCGAGTCGAGTTGAAGGACCAGCCGGGATTTGCCGAAAGGCTCAACCAGCTGCAAGCCACGCTCGACTACGACTCGGTGTTCGCCAAGTCGCTGGAGCAGCGCCCGGTGGTGCTGGGCTATTACTTCAACAGCGGGCAGGAGGCTCGCAGTTTCGGCGTACTGCCGCAGCCGGTCATGACCAGGGAGGTGCTGCGCGGGCGTGAGATCAAGTTCACCAGCTGGCGCGGCTTTGGTTCCAACATCGAGCAGCTGGCCCAGGCCGCCCCGCTGGCCGGCTTCTTCAATCCCATGGTGGACAGCGACGGCGCGGTGCGTTCGGTGCCGCTGTTGGCCGAATACCAGGACCAATATTTCGAATCCCTTTCCCTGGCGATGTACCGGATGTTGGCGGGCAGGCCTTCGGTCGAGCCCGGGTTCCCGCCGGAACGCTTTCTGGGGCGCGGCTATCACGGACTCGAGAGCATCCGGCTGCGGCTGGGGCAAAAGAGCCAGTCGATTCCCGTCGCCGAAGGGGTGACCGCGCTGGTCCCGTTTCGCGGGCCCGGGGGCGTGCACGGCGGCTCGTACCGCTATGTATCCGCATCGGACTTGCTGGCCAAGCGCATCGCCGCCGACAGCCTCAAGGGCAAGATCATCCTGGTGGGCACCACCGCGCCCGGCCTGCTGGATTTGCGCGTGACGCCGGTGGGCGAGGCGTTCGCGGGGGTCGAGACCCACGCCAACATGATTTCCGGGCTGCTGGACGACAAGATCGCCGTGAAGCCCGATTACGCCGTGGGATACGACGTCGCCATCCTGGTGCTGGCAGGACTCACGCTGGCATTCGCGCTGCCCATGTTGTCGGCGCCACGCGCTGTCTTGCTCAGTCTGGTCGTCATTGCCGCGGTCGCCGGGCTGAACTTGTGGCTGTACCTGGGCGCGGGGCTGGTGATGCCCCTGGCCGCCGCGCTGGTCATGGCGGTCACCGCGTTCGCTTTGAACATGAGCTACGGCTACTTCGTGGAAAGCCGCAGCAAGCGCGAGCTGGCGAACCTGTTCGGCACCTATGTTCCCCCGGAACTGGTGGACGAGATGCTCAAGGATCCGGGCAGCTACACCATGAAGGCCGCCAGCAAGGAGATGACGGTGATGTTCTGCGACATGCGCGGCTTCACCAAGATGTCCGAGTATATGGAGCCGACCCAACTGCAGGAGCTGCTCAACGCGGTCTTCAGCCGCCTCACCGACCTGATTCGATCCAATCGCGGCACCATCGACAAGTACATGGGGGACTGCGTGATGGCGTTCTGGGGGGCGCCGGTCGACATTCCCGAGCACGCCGGGCTGGCGGTGAAAGCCGCCATGGAGATGGCCCGGGCGGTGGGCGAGGTCAACGAGGAGCATCGGGCGAAGGGCCTGCCGGAAATCGGCATCGGCATCGGCCTGAACACCGGGATGATGTGCGTGGGCGACATGGGGTCCAACATCCGGCTGGCCTACACCGTCATCGGCGATTCGGTCAACCTGGGGTCGCGGCTGGAGGGGCTGTCCAAGGTCTACGGGGTGGAGATCGTGGTGAGCGAAACCACCCGCAAGCTGGCCCCCGAATTTGCCTGGCAGGAACTGGATCGGGTGCGGGTGAAAGGCAAGGAGCAGGCGGTGGCGATCTACTGGCCGGTGGCCCCCCTCGAGGGCCTCGAAAAGCCGCGCCTGGACGAACTCAAGGCCTGGGCGGCCTTCCTGAAGGCGTATCGGCTGCAGGACTGGGACCAGTGCGACGTCCTGATGCTGAACCTGCAACGCATGAATGCCAAAAAATACCTTTACCAAATGTATTCAGAGCGTGTAGCCTCAATGCGGTTGCTGCCGTTCGACCCCGAATGGGATGGCGCGACCAACTTCGAAACCAAGTAAGGCAATGCATTGCGCGCCCACGCCCACATGTTCGCTGCCCCCGGCGGCGGCCCCGGCCTCCTAGAGGCGCCTCGTCGGAGGGCGGCATGAAGGTCCGCGTCCTGGGCTGTTCGGGTGCGATCGCGAAAGACTGCCGCACCACCTCCTTCCTGGTCGATGCGGATGTGCTCGTGGATGCGGGCACCGGCGTCGGCGATCTCTCGCTGCAGGAAATGCTCGGCATCGAGCACGTGCTGCTCACCCACTCGCACCTGGATCACGTGGCGGCGCTGCCGCTGATGATCGACGCCATCGGCTCCCAATTGAAGAGGCCGGTTAAGGTGCATGCCCTTGCCGGCACGATTGCCGCGCTCAAGGCGCACATCTTCAACAATGTCATCTGGCCGGATTTCAGCCGCATTCCGTCCGCCGAGGCGCCGTTCCTCAGCTTCCACGAGATCCAGGTCGGGCAAGTGCTGGACATCGGCGGCAAGAGCATCGAGGTGCTGCCCGCCGTCCACACCGTGCCCGCGGTGGGCTACGCCGTGACTTCGGCCAAGGGATGCTGGGTTTTCACCGGCGATACCGAGCGCAATCCCGCCTTCTGGCAGCGCGTGAACCAGATGA
>JAQGMT010000239.1 GCA_028292185.1 Ramlibacter sp.
CACGTTTTTCACGATGTCCAGGGTCGACGCGCCGCCGTTCTTCAGGATCGACAGCAGCACGCCGCGCTGGCCGTCCTGGCGCACGATGTTGGTCTGCGGCTGGAAGCCGTCGCGCACATAGGCCTCGTCGCGCAGGTAGGTGGTGGCGCCGGCCACGGTGCGCACCGGCAGGTCGTTCAGGCCCGCGATCGCCTCGGGCGAGCCGTTCATGCGCACGGTGTACTCGGTGTTGCCCACCTTGGCGGTGCCCGACGGCAGGATCAGGTTCTGGGTGTTCACCGCGTTGACCACGTCGGCCGGCGAGAGACCGCGCGCCTGCAGCGCCTGCGTGTCCAGATCGACCGAGATCACCTTGATCTTGCCGCCGTACGGGAAGGGGATGGCGACGCCCGGAATGGTGACCAGGCGCGGGCGCAGCGTATTGACGGCGTTGACGAACACCGTCTGCTCCGGCAGGCTGCCGCTGGACAGCGCGAGCTGCACCACGGGAATGCTGGAGGCCGAGTACTTGATGACCAGCGGCGGCGTGATGCCGGGTGGCAGCTGCCGCACCTGGGTCTGCACCGACGCCACGGTCTGGGCAATGGCGGACTGGATGTTGGCGTTGGGCTGGAAGAAGACCTTGATCACCGAGATGCCGGGCAGCGACGTGGACTCGATGTGCTCGATGTCGCTGACCACGGTGGTGAGGCCGCGTTCGCTCGTCGCCGCGATCCGCTGCCCCATCTCCTGGGCCGGCAGCCCGTTGTAGTTCCAGATGATGCTGATCACCGGGATGTTGATCTCGGGGAAGATGTCCGTGGCCATGTTGCGCAGCACCAGCGGCGTGGCCAGGACGATCAACATCGCCATCACGATGAACGTGTAGGGGCGCCGCAGCGCCAGGGAAACCATGGACATCGGGGGGCGGCTCGTCAGCGGAAAGCCGAATAATACGGGAGCCTGCCGTTTCCGCCAGGTAAAGACCCCTTGCGGCGCGCCGGGTGTTCCGGCCGCCCGGCCCAGCGGCGCGGGATCAGTTCAGCTCGATCACCCGGAACGGCGGCTGGCCGGGGCGCATCCGCAGCAGCAGCGGCTTGGCCACGTTGTACACGGGCACGCCGTTGATGGTCCTGGCTTCGAGGGTGCCGCGATGGGCGTGGCCGTGAAATACGGCGTCCACCGGATAGCGCAGCAAGGGCTCCTCGAGCCGGCTGCTGCCGAGGAAGGCGTAGATCTCAACGGGCTCGCCTTCGATCGTGCCGGCCACGGGTGAATAGTGCAACAAGGCGATGCGCCGCGGCGTGCGCAGCTTGGCCAGCGCCGACTCGAACTTCATGGCTTCGTTCTGCGCCTCCTTGACGAACAGCTTGATCGCGGGCTCGCCCCAGGCGCCGAGCGACGCGCGCCCGAAGCCGCCGGCAAAGCCTTTCACCCCCGCGATGCCCACGCCCTCGATCTCGCAGGCCTCCCCATCGAGCACCCGCACGCCGGCACGGGTGAGGATGTCGACGACCACCTCGGGCGTGCCGGACTCGTAATCGTGATTGCCCAGCACGGCCACGATGGGCACGGACACCGCGCCAAGTTCCTCGGCCAGCACGTGCGCCTCTTCCTCGGTGCCGTAATCGGTGAGGTCGCCGCACAGCAGCAGGGCGTCCGCGGCCTCCGAGGCCTGCGCGAACAAGCCGCGCAGGCTGCCGCCGGAATCCTTGTTCACGTGGATGTCGCCCACGGCGGCGAAGCGGACGCAGGCGGCGGACTTGGGCATGGCAGACGACCGATAGATGAGATGCACCCATGCTGCCGCCCTTGGGCCGGCAAAACCATCGTCCAGGCGCCGCGCAACATGTAGTCCCGCGCTGACGCCAGATGAGGCAGGTCCTCGTCGGGCGGTTGCGGCTCGTCGGCATTACGCTGGCGCGATTGTTCTTTCAAAGGCTCGGCAATCGAATGTCCAACGCGCATCTCGCACCGTCCATCGAAGAAGAGGTGTCGCCGGACACAGCCGGGTTTTACCGGCGGGCGCTGCGCGTCCTGGTGGATGCCGGCGTGCCCTTCCTCGTCGGCGGCGCCTTCGCCCATGCTTGCTTCACCGGCATCCGCCGCCCGACCAAGGATCTCGACCTGTTCATCCAGCGCCAGCATTACGAGCAGGTGGCTTCGCTGATGCAAGCGCAAGGCTGGCGGGCCGAACTCACGTATCCGCACTGGTTGGCCAAGGTGCACGCGGGTGACGATTTCATCGACCTCATCTTCAATTCAGGCAATGGCCTCAGCCCGGTGGACGAGCGCTGGTTTCGCGGCAACGCGCACGCCGACGTACTGGGCGTGCCGGTGCGCATCGCCAACATGGAAGACGGCCTCCTGTCCAAGTGCTTCATCATGGAGCGCGAGCGGTACGACGGCGCCGACATCGCGCACGTGCTGCAGGCCTGCGCCGAGAAGCTGGACTGGCCGGCGCTGCTCGAGCGCTTCGGTCCGCACTGGCGCGTGCTGCTCGCGCACCTGACCTTGTTCGGCTACATCTACCCGGGCGAGCGGCACCGGGTGCCGCGCTGGGTGATGGAGACCTTGCTGGGCCGCCTTACCGCAGAGAGTCGCCAGCCGCCGGCCGACGACCCGCGCATTTGCGCCGGCACCCTGCTGTCGCGCGCGCAGTACCTGCACGACGTGGAACAACTCGGTTACCTGGACGGGCGGCTGACCGACTTGAGCACGATGACGCCGACGGACGTCGCCGAATGGACCCAGGCGGCCGAACAGCAGGCCCAATCGGGTGCGCAGGGCTGAGTCCGCATTCGACTCAGCCGCTTTTTCGGCCTTTTGCGCGCGCGCCCTTGCGCTTGGCCGCGGCTTTGCGGCGAGGTTTGGCTTCGCCCGCCGCGAGCGCATGTTGCGGCTCGCTGGGACGCGCCCTTCGTGCACACCGCGCGCAAATTCGGCGAGAGCCGCGATGCTTCGCTAATCTGGGAAGGCCACAAGGCCGGCCGCGACATCGGTTACTGCCACCTGGAGAAGCTGCACAACCTGGGGGCGCTGCCGCCGGCCGGCTTTTACATCAGCTGTTTTCCGCACAAGATCCGCGGCGCCTCGGCCGGCTGGACGCGCGCGGTGGCGATCTTCGACGAGGCACTGACCGGATCTCCGGGCTAGCAGAACGCCGCGCGCAGAATCGGCGCGCGCACGCTACTCGAGGATGCTGAACTTGCCGCCGCGCTCCAGCGCCCGCTGGTAGGCGGGCCGCTGGTGGATGCGCTCGAGAAAATCCATCAGCCGCGGCCGGCTCTGGTTGAGGCCGCCGCGCGCCCGCGCCGCTTCGATCGGGAAACTCAGCTGCACGTCGGCCACGGTGAACTCCTCGCCCGTGAACCAGGGCCGCTCGCTCAATTCGCTCTCCAGGTAATCCAGGTGCGTCTTGACCTGCGGCAGCACGAAGCCATCAAGCGTCCGTTGCGCGATGCCGCGCGCGATGGGCTTGGCGAAGAAAGGCATCCTGGCTTGCTTGATGCGGTCGAAGATGAGCTTCAGCAGCAAGGGCGGCATCACCGAGCCCTCGGCGTAATGCATGAAGTACAGGTAGCGCACGGCGTCGGGCGAGCCGGGCACGGGCCGAAAGCGCCCCTCGCCGTAACGCTGCACCAGGTATTCGAGGATGGCGCCGGACTCCGCCAGCGTGAGTCCCGCGTCGGCGTCGGTGATCACCGGCGACTTGCCCAGCGGATGCACCTGCTTGAGTTCGGGCGGCGCCAGCATGGTGGTGGCGTTTCGCTCGTAGAAGCGGATCTCGTACGGCAAGCCCAGTTCCTCGAGCAGCCACAGCACGCGCTGCGAGCGCGATTGGTTCAGGTGATGCAAGACGATCACGGGTTGTCCTTCACTCGTTGTGATGCCGGCGCTGCGACAGGCGCGTCAACATCGAACCCACTGCCAACCCGACGCCATCGGCGCCCCAGTCCAGCCATTCTGCCGTACGGTAATCGGTCAGGCCCTGTAGCAGCTCGATCATTCCGCCATAGGCGAGCAGGCCGGCCAACACCGCCGCGCCGCGCCCGGGATAAGCGGCGAAACCCAACACCGCCAGCACGGCGAACGTGAGCGCGTGATTCGCCTTGTCCCATCCCGTCGTGGGCATGGGGACTTGCGGCGGTGCGAGCGCGAGCGCCATCACCACCACCAGGCACACGCCAAATGCCCAGCGGCAACAGGTACGCCAATGGCCAGCGCGCATCGTGACGTAGTCCCCTGGTTGCGGCGTTCAGTGTTTGACCGACAGCAGCTCGATCTCGAACTGCAGGGTTGCGTTGGGCGGGATCACGCCGCCGGCGCCGCTCGAGCCATAAGCGATCGACGGCGGGCATGTCAGGCGCGCCTTGCCGCCCGGCTTCATCATCTGCACGCCTTCGGTCCAGCAGGGAATCACCCGGTTGAGCGGGAACTCGGCCGCTTGCCCGCGCTTGTAAGAACTGTCGAACTCCTTGCCGTCGGCCAAGGTGCCGCGGTAATTCACCTGCACGACATCGCTCGCCTTCGGCGCGTCGCCGGATCCTTCTTTCAGCGACTGGTAGACCAGTCCGCTCTTGGTGGTGACGGGGCCGGGCTGCGCCAATACGGCAGAGCCAAGCAGGGACAGCGCCGCGGCGCAAAAGAGGGTACGCACAGAAACACTCCTTGGGTTGAACCGGGATTAGTGTGACACGAGTGGGGTGAGGCGCCCCGCACCGCAGAGATCCGCAGGGCGGCTCGCGGCTTGCAGGGCCACACAGCCCATTCTTTCAACCGCACAAGGAGTTTCAAACATGATCGCAAGCAGTAAAAAAATCGCAATGCTGGTGACAGTCTCGGCATTCGCCGCGGCCGCCGGTTTGGCAACGGCCCAGTCCTCATCGGGTTCGACCTCGACCAGCCCCGGGTCGGCCATGAGCCCCGGCTCGACGATGCCGTGCGCGTCCGGCGCGGGCAGCAGCACCTCGGCCCTCGGCGCGTCGGGCGGCAGCACCTCGACCCTCGGCAGCGCGGGCGCCACGGGCGGCGGTACGTCCGGCGGCACCGGTAGCGGCACCGGCACGACCATCGGATCGTCCAATTCGACCGGCAGCGGCGCACTGGATCGGGCCGGCTCGGGAAGCACCCTGGGCTCGAGCAGCGGTGGCGCCGGCGCGGGCACGTCCGGTTCCGTCTCGGGTAGCAGCGGCACCACCCTGGGCAGCGCCGGCGGCATGTCGGGCGGCACTGGCGCGGGCGCGGGCACGGGCGCGGGCACAACCGGCTCCAGCAGTTCGATGGGCGCCGCAGGCACTTCGGGCACGACCAGCGCGATGAATTCCGGCACCGCCTGCTGACAGCGGGCCGCGTCAGGGTCTCTCAAGCAGGGCCACCGCGGCCTTGCTTGGGAGACGCGCCAAACGGGCACGGGTACCATCGTGGGCGACCGCGTATGTAAATCCATTCCAGGAAATGCCCCATGTCCGTCCACCCGCTCCACGCCGCCAACACCGCCGACGCGATCGCCGAGGCCAAAGTCCATCTTGCCGCGGCGCATCGCCTGGCGGTGCTGCACGAACTCGAGGAAGGGATCGACAACCATTTCACGGTGACGGTCCCCGGCCGCGAGGACCAGTACCTGATCCTGCCGTTCGGCCTGCACTGGTCGGAGGCCCGCGCCAGCGACCTGATGGTGTTCAACGAGGACGGCCAGACGCTGGAAGGCAAAGGCGTGGTGGAGTTGTCGGCGCAGTGCATCCACGCGCCGATCCATCGCATCACTGGCGCGAAGGTGGTCCTGCACACGCACCAGACCTGGGCCATCGCGCTCAACATGCTCAAGGACAACCGCTTGCTGCCGGCCAGCCAGACGGCGGCTTTCTTTCACGGCCGCATCGCCTACGACGACAACTACTCGGGCCTGGCCGATTCGCTGCAAGAGGGTGAACGGCTGGCTGCCCTGATGCAGGACAAGAACATCCTGTTCATGAAGAACCACGGCGTTCTGGTGGTGGGCGACACGATGGCGCAGGCCTATCGCTACCTGTACAAGCTGGAACGGGTGTGCCGCAACCAGATCCTGGCGCTGGGCACCGGCCGGCCGCTGGAGGTGCTGTCCGAGGAAGTGGTGGCGCGCGTGCAGGCGTTCAATCCGGGCGATCGCCATTCGCGCGAAGAGCGCGAGCGGCTTTACTTCGAGGCGATGATGCGGGTCCTCGACCGCGAGCTGCCCGGCTTTCGCGAGTAGGTTGCCGCGCGCATGCCGCAGCATATTCCGCCGGTCTCCGGGCTCTCCACCCACGACACCACGCGCATCGACGACATCCGCATCCGCGCGGTGCGGCCGCTGATCACGCCGGCCTTGTTGCAGGAGTGGCTGCCGGCGAGTGACGTCGCCAGCCACCTGGTCGAGCGCAGCCGCGCGGACATCTCACGGGTGCTGCACGGCCACGACGACCGCCTGATCGTGGTGGTCGGCCCCTGCTCGATCCACGACCACGACGAGGCGATGGAATACGCCAGCCAGTTGCAGGCGAGCACCGACGACCTGGGCGGCGAGTTGCTGGTGGTGATGCGCGTGTACTTCGAAAAACCGAGAACCACGGTCGGCTGGAAAGGCTACATCAACGACCCGCACATGAATGGCAGCTTCGCCATCAACGAAGGGCTCGAGCTGGCGCGCAAGCTGCTGCTCGACCTGGTGGCGCTGGGCATGCCGGTGGGCACGGAGTTCCTGGATCTGCTCAGCCCGCAATTCATCAGCGACCTGGTCAGCTGGGGCGCGATCGGCGCGCGCACCACGGAAAGCCAAAGCCATCGCCAGCTGGCGAGCGGGCTGTCATGCCCGGTCGGCTTCAAGAACGGCACCGATGGCGGCATTCAGGTCGCCGCCGATGCCATCCTCGCCGCGCGGGCCGAGCATTCGTTCATGGGCATGACCAAGATGGGGCAGGCCGCGATCTTCGAGACCCGCGGCAACGACGACTGCCACGCGATCCTGCGTGGCGGCAAGCAACCGAATTACAGCGCCGCCGACGTGCAGGGGGCCTGTGAACTGCTCAAGGCGGCCGGCCTGCGCGAGCAGGTGATGATCGACGTGTCTCACGCCAACAGCGCCAAGCAGTACCAGCGGCAGGTGGAAGTGGCGGGCGACGTGGCGCGCCAGATTGGCGGCGGCGACCGGCGCATCGTGGGCATCATGATCGAGAGCCACCTGCACGAAGGGCGGCAGAACATCGTGGCCGGCCAGCCGCTGCAACGGGGCGTGTCGGTGACGGATGCTTGTATCGGGATGGAGCAGACGGTGCCGGTGCTCAGGCGCCTGGCGCAAAGCGTCCGCGCGCGGCGCACTGCCGCCTGAGATCGGGCGGCGCCGGATTCACCGGGCGCCGCGCGGGCTCAATGCCGCGGGTTCTCGCGCTCGCTTTTCTTTTCCTTGTCGCCGTCGTCGCCGCGCTTGCGCAGCGCCTTCGACTGGTCCAGAAATTCCTGGAGGTGCGGCATGATGCTGTCGGCGCCTTCGCGCTCGCGCTTGAAGAAGGGCCACGCGTTATTACGCAGCCACTCCTTGTAGTTTTTTCCGGGTTTGTCTCTCATGGTGTTCAGGCCTGCGCAAGAGCGCGAGGCTGCATAGACTTTGCGCGGTTTCAAGCTCAACCGCTGTAGGTGCCGGCGAACTGATGAGGTAGGTCGGCACCTACGCCCCTGACGGCGCACGCTACGTGCGCCGATCCGGACAAGCAACCACGGGCGGCGCCTGACGCGATGCCTCTGCCTGCCGTCCTACAGCGCCTGCCCTTGGATGACCACACCGCTGAGCTTGCGGCGCCCCTACTGTGAGGCATCAAGGGGACCCATTGAAAGACAAACCATTCCTGCTCGCGCTGCTGGCCTCGCGCCGCAACGATTTCGCGCAGCAGCTACCGGGCGCGGCCGCCCGCCCAAGCCGATGCGCAAGCAGCATGAGCCGTAGGTTTCTCAAGGTCCTGTGGCTGGCGGTGGCGGCTTGCGGGCTGACGCTGCAGCCCGCTTTCGCGGCGGACGAAGGCAGTACGCCGCCAGCGGCCACGTCGCCAGCGCCGGTGAGCGCCCGGGCGGCGAACTTCAGAGCGGAGGAGGCCTCGGAGCAAGCACGACAGCTCGCCAACTGGGCGCTGGCGTCGCTCGACACCCGCGGACTTCCCTTCGTCATCGTCGACAAGAGCGCCGCCAAGGTGTTCGTGTTCGATCGCGAGGGCCAGCTGCTGGGCGCGTCTCCCGCACTGATCGGCTTGACGCTGGGCGACGACAGCGTCCCCGGGATCGGCCAACGGAAAATTTCGACCATCCTGCCGCACGAACGAACCACGCCCGCGGGCCGGTTCGTCGCCTCACTGAACCCCAGCCTGCACGGCGACCAGATCCTGTGGGTGGACTATGACGGCGGCGTGGCGCTGCATCGCGTGATCGAGATGCCCAAGGAGCGCCGGCTGCAGCGCCTGGCCAGCTCCAACCCGCGCGACCGCCGCATCACCTACGGCTGCATCAATGTGCCCTCGGCGTTTTTCGACGGCGTGGTACGAAGCACCTTCAAGTCGAGCAACGGAATCGTCTACGTCATGCCCGATTCCCGGCCGGTGGGCGAAGTGTTCGGCTCCTATCAGGCCGGAGAATCTCCAGCGGCGCGCTAACCCAGCGCTCTAGAACTGCAGCTTGGTTCCCAGCGAATACAAGGTCGCGCGGTCCCTGCGTCCGATCGATCCGTCCAACTGAATGTTCCTGGCGACATTGCCGCGCAGCCCCGCCTGCACGGTGGGCTTGCCGCCCTGGCTGAACCACTCGATGCTGGGCGTCACCGGCTTGAATTCGTGTTCGTACGCGATGCCCCGGGTCAGGATGGCCGCGCTGTTCTTCGCCTTTACCGCACCGAGGTTCACATGCACGTTGCCACGCTGTGCTCCCCGGCACGTCAGCAGCCCATTCACCCAGACGCTGTCGGGAGCGCGGCTTTCATGGGCCCACCCCGCCACCACCCCGGTGTTGCACCCCTTGGCCTGGTTGGGCGTGATGCGCCACTTGGCTTGCAGCTGGCTCAGATTGGCCGATGCGCTGGTGTCGCGCGCCAGCAGGGCGCCGAGCTCCAGGCCGTCGATGGGTGCATAGACGGGCGCGAGGTTGTACATCGTCGATCCGGGCTCGCGCGCAACCCACGCCTCGAGATGCCCGTGCCCGGCATCCTCGGTGTTCGTATCGTCCACGGTGAGCGGCCGCCCGGCCGATGCCGGGATGGAGCACAGCGCGCAGATGCTCGCGAGCGCGAGGCGAACGGCGGCAAGGCGGTCCTGATTCACTTGCGATGAAGGCCGGTGGGCGCGGGCATGGCAGCCATGATCATGCCAGCAGAACTCGCGCGCCGCCCGCCTCCGCTATAGTGGTTCGCCAGGGGGATTCGCGGTGGGAGCTGAAGGGGAAGTGCAGCGCGCCAAGCGCCAGCGGCTGATGCGCCACGCCAGCGTAATGCAGTGGCGCGCCGGCCGCATGGACCCGACCTTGCGCGGCATGCTTTGGGCCGCGACGGCCGGCATCGTCTTCGTGATGCTCAATACGGTGATGCGGCAGCTGACGCTCGACCTGCATCCCTTCCAGACCCAGTTCCTGCGCTACCTCTTCGGCTGCCTGGTGATGCTGCCCTTCATCGCGCGCGCCGGCCTCGCGTCGTACCGGCCGCGCAACCTGGGCGGGCAGTTCGTGCGCGGCGCGGTGCACACCGTGGGCCTGGGCCTGTGGTTTGCGGCCATTCCGCACATCACCATCGCCGATACCACAGCCATCGGTTTCACCGTGCCGATCTTCATCATGCTCGGCGCGGCCTGGGCGTTTGGCGAGCGGATGCGCTGGGAACGCTGGCTGGCGGCGCTGATCGGATTGGCGGGCGTGTTGATCGTGGTGGCGCCCAAGCTCGCGGGCAGCGCGGGCATCTACACGCTGGTGATGCTCGCGTCCTCGCCGGTGTTCGCGGCGTCCTACCTGCTCTCCAAGGGCTTGACGCGTTACGAGCGCGCCACGGTGATCGTGGTCTGGCAATCGATCACGGTCGCCATCTTCAGCATGCCCTTGGCGCTGTCGGTGTGGCAGATGCCGAGTACCACGCATTGGTTCGGCTTCGTGCTGTGCGGCATCATCGGCAGCCTCGGCCACTATTGCCTGACGCGCTCGTTCAGCGTCGCCGATATTTCGGCCACGCAATCGGTGAAGTTCCTGGACCTGGTGTGGGCCACGTTCATGGGATGGCTGGTGTTCGACGACCACCCCAGCCGCTCCACCCTGATCGGCGGCGTGGTGATCTGCGCCTCGACCTTGTGGATCGCGCGGCGTGAAGCGCGCACCCCAGCGCGCGTGGCGTAGGCGCGGCGACGGTTCCCGAGCTCAGGTGTCCTTCAACTGGTAGGCCGCCGGCGCGCCTTCGGGCGACTTGCTCAATTGCCAGCGCCGCTGGTGGAACGCTTCCAGCGCCGGGCGGTGGGCAATCGACACCATCGCCCCGCCCTTGCCTTTCACCATCGCGATCAGCCGCTGGTAGAGGGTGTGCTCGGCTTCGTCGTCGAGCGCGCTGGTGGCTTCGTCGGCCAGCACCCAGGCCGGCTGCTTCAGGAACACCCGCGCCAGGGCCAGGCGCTGGCGCTCGCCGCCCGAAAGCTTCTGGGTCCACGCGTCCTCGTCATCCAGCCGTGAGGCCAGCTGCGGCAGCAAGGCGTCATCGAGCGCCTGCTTCAAGGCCTGGTCGCTGTATCGGCTGGCCGGTTCGGGATAGGCCAGCGCGTCGCGCAAGTTGCCGTCGGGGAAGTACGGATTCTGCGGAATGCACATGGCGTCGGCTGGAATCTCAACCTTGCCGCGCGCGAAAGGCCAGATGCCGGCGAAGGCGCGGAACAGCGTCGACTTGCCGCTGCCCGAAGGCCCCTTGACCAACACCGTGTCGCCGGGGGCGACCTTGAGCGACAGCCCCGACAGCAGCAGCGTGCCGTTGGGCAAGGCCAGCGAGAGATCTTGCGAAGCCAGGTCGTGCGCATCGTGTGCGACTTGCGGGCGTTCGGCCCGGTCCTGGGCCGCGACGCTGGCCTCGAAACTGGTCAGGCGGTCGGTGGTGGCGCGCCATGCGGCCAGCGTGCTGTAGTTCTCCACGAACCACGACAGCGAATCCTGCACCTGGCCGAAAGCGGACGAAATCTGCATCAGCTCGCCCAGCTGAATCGCGCCGGAAAAGAAGCGCGGGGCCGCGACGATGAAGGGGAACACCACCGCCGCCTGGCCGAAAAAGTTGGTGAACCAGATCAGGTTCTTCTGGGCCTTGATCAGGCGCAGGTAGTTGGCCAGCACCGACAGGAAGCGGCGGTCGAGATGCCCGCGTTCCACCGCCTCGCCTTTGTCCAGCGCGATGGCTTCGCTGTATTCGCGCACCCGCACCATGTGATGGCGAAAGTCGGCCTCGTAGCGTTGTTGCTGGAAGTTGAGCCAGATCTGCGGCCGGCCGATGTAGTGCGTGAGCACGGTGCCCACCACGCAGTACGCGACCGCCGCCCAGACCATGAAGCCGGCGATTTCATACGTATGCCCGCCGAGGCTGAACGAGAAGGCGCCGCTCAGGCTCCAGAGGATGCCGACGAAGCTGACCAGCGTGACCACCGCGTTCAACAAGCCCATGGACAGCGACACGCTGTACGAGGTGAACAGGTTCAGGTCCTCCTGGATGCGCTGGTCGGGATTGTCCGGCGGCGCGCCGCTGTCGGAAAAGCGCGCCAGCTCCATGCGGTAGAAAGCCTGGCCGGCGAGCCAGCGCTGCAGGTAGTGCGTGGTCATCCAGGCGCGCCAACGCAATTCGAGCAACTGCGTCAGGTAGAAGCGATAGACGGCGATGATGATGTAGGCGAAGGCGAGATAGGTGAAGCGGAGCAGCTGCTGCCAGAACACGGCCTGGTCCTTGTTCTGCAGCGAGTCGTAGAACACGCGATTCCACTCGTTGATCTGCACCAGCATGTACACCGCGCCGAGGTTCAGCACCACGATCGCCGCCAGCAGCGCGCGCGCCTTCCACTTTTCCTCGGAGGCGAAGTAAGGCGCGGTGAGCGCCCAGACCCGGCGGGTGGTGGCCTGAGCGGCGGCCAGCTTGTCGCGGAATTTCATGGCTTGAGACCTTTGGGGAAGGCCGCCATCGTAGCCTGCACCCAGTCAGCCGGGCGTCAGCGCGAGGGGTTG
Organism: Ramlibacter sp.; assembly: GCA_028292185.1. Taxonomy (GTDB): domain Bacteria; phylum Pseudomonadota; class Gammaproteobacteria; order Burkholderiales; family Burkholderiaceae_C; genus Ramlibacter. The sequence goes on from JAQGMT010000239.1 coordinate 12,196, forward strand.
GAGATTCCGCTGGCGACGTGGCCCGAAGGCACGTGGCGCGCCGCGTGAGCGACGTGCCCGGTCTGGTCGTCGAAGAAAAAATCCGGCTCGAACTCGCGCAGGAACTCGCCCTTGGGCAGGCCCCCCAGGAACATCGCCTCATCCACCCGGATGTCCCACGCCATCAGCGTGCGGATGGCCCGTTCGTGGGCGGGTGCGCTGCGGGCCGTGACCAGCGCGGTGCGGATTCGCATCGACGGATTGCCGGCGTGCTGCAGCCGATGCAAGGCGGCGAGCAGCGGCTTGAACGGGCCGCCGGGCAGAGGCTGGGCGGCTTTCCTCAGTTCGTGTTTCTGGAAGGCGTCGAGGCCCTCGCCTTGAAACACGCGCTCCGCCTCGTCGGAGAACAACACGGCGTCACCGTCGAACGCAATCCGCACTTCGCTCGGGTAGTTGCCGCCGGCCAGCACCGACTCCGTCAACACGCGCGCGGCAGGAAACCCCGCCGCGAGCGCTTCGCGCACGTCGTCCGCATTCGCCGACAGGAACAAGTGCGCACCCAGCGGACGCAGATAGCGAAACGGCGAGCGGCCTTGGGTGAATACGCCGCGCTGCAACTTGATGTGATTGGCGTGGCCCGAGCGGAAGATGCGCATCCCGGAAACCGGATCGTTGCGCGACAGGATCACCACTTCCACGTGTTCCGCCGTGGTGTCGTTGAACGCGAGCAGTTTCTTGATCAGCGAAAACGCGATGCCCGGACGCGCCGGTTGGTCCAGCCGATCGAGTT
>JAQGMT010000402.1 GCA_028292185.1 Ramlibacter sp.
GAAATTGCGGAAACGTTCGTTCCACAGCGGGCAGCAACTCGTGCCGGATGCGATTGCGGGTGAAGGACACGTCGGCATTGGTGGGGTCTTCGACGAAGGCGATCTTCTGCGCTGCCAGCCAGCTGCGAATGGCCGGTCCGCCGACGGCCAGCAGCGGCCGCTCGAACCGCATGCCGTGACGCTCGAAACTCGCCGGCATCGAGGCCAGTCCAGGAAGTCCGGCGCCACGGCCCAAAGCCAGCAAGAGCGTTTCCGCTTGATCATCCGCATGCTGGGCCAGCAGCACGCACTTCAGACCATGGGAGGAGGCAGTCTGCGCCAGCGCGCGGTAGCGGGCCTTGCGTGCGGCGTCTTCGGGGCTTTCGCCCGCGGCATGGGCCGCGTCGACTTTGACCTCATGCAGCGGCAGCCCAAGCTCGCCACACACCAGCTTGCAATGCCGGGCGAAATCATCCGCCGCCGCTTGCAAGCCGTGATGGATATGAATGGCGTGCACCTCGCGCGGCCAGGTGGCCGCGGCGGCCAGCAACAAGGCGCTGGAATCCGCGCCGCCGCTGAAGGCGACGGCCAAGGGCAAAGGAAGAGACAGCCCTTGCAGCGCTGCCAGGGCGGGATTCGCGGCCGCGTCAGCGCGCGTCGGCCTTGGTGTCGGTGAAGCGGCCATAGCTTTGCAGCCGCTCGTAGCGCCGTTCCAGCAGCTCGCGCACCTTCAGGTCGCTCAACTGGCGCCACGCGTCATTCAGTGCCCGTTTGAGAAAAGCGGCCATCTGCTTGTGGTCGCGGTGCGCGCCGCCGACCGGCTCGTTGACGATCTTGTCGATGAGGCTCAACGCCTTGAGCCGGTGCGCCGTGATGCCCATCGCGTCGGCTGCGTCCTGCGCCTTCTCGGACGTCTTCCACAAGATCGACGCGCAGCCCTCGGGGCTGATCACCGAGTAGATGGAATACTGCAGCATCAGCACCTGGTCGGCCACCGAGATGGCCAAGGCGCCACCCGAGCCGCCCTCGCCGATCACGGTGGTGATGATGGGCACTTCGAGCTGCGCCATCTCGAAGATGTTGCGGCCGATGGCTTCGGATTGACCCCGCTCTTCGGCGTCGATGCCCGGGTAGGCGCCGGGCGTATCGACAAAGGTGAACACCGGCAGCTTGAATTTTTCCGCGGTCTTCATCAGGCGCAAGGCCTTGCGATAGCCCTCGGGCCGGCTCATCCCGAAGTTGCGCAGCGCCCGCTCCTTGGTGTCGCGGCCCTTCTGCTGACCCAGCACCATGCAGGCGTTGCCGTTGAACCGCGCGAGGCCGCCGATGATGGACAGGTCGTCGGAAAAGTGGCGGTCGCCGTGCAGCTCGATGAAGTCCGTGAAGATCTCGTTGACGTAGTCCAGCGTGTACGGGCGCTCGGGATGGCGTGCGATCTTGGTGATCTGCCAGGGCGAGAGGACGCTGTAGATGTCCTTGGTCAGCTGCTGGCTTTTTTTGCTGAGCTGGTCGATCTCCTCGGAGATGTCCACGGCCGACTCGGTCTGCACGTAACGCAGCTCTTCGATCTTGGTTTCGAGTTCCGCGATGGGCTGCTCGAAATCGAGGAAGGTCTTTTTGGCCAACGTCGGTTCCTTGTCTTCTCGTTGTCTAGTATTCCACGGGGAGCGGATCCAGCGATCGCCAAATATACCAAGTCGCCACGCTGCAGAACGGCGCCCAGGCCGCGGCGACCTCGCGGGCATCGCTGCGGCTGACCGGATCGCCGGAAAAGTAATTGCGGCTGATGCCGTTGATGAGGCCGACGTCGTCCAGCGGCAGCACGTTGGGCCGCATCAGGTGAAAGATCAGGAACATCTCGGCCGTCCAGCGCCCGATGCCCCGGATACCGATCAGTTCGGCGATGATTTCCTCGTCGCCCATCAGCTTCCACGAATCGACGTGGATGGCGCCCGAATCGAAGTGCAGCGCCAGGTCCACCAGGTATTCGATCTTGCGCGCGGACAGACCCGCGGCCTGCATGTCGTCCACCTTGAGCGTCAGCACGTTGGCTGGCGTCATCTTGCGTGGCAGCCTGGCGAAACGGTCCCAGACGGTCTGCGCGGCCTTGACCGAAATCTGCTGGCCGACGATGCTGCGCGCCAAGGTGGTGAACGCGTCGCCGCGCGACTGCAGGCAGGCATCGCCGAAGAGCGGTATCAGCCGCTTCATGACACGATCCTTCTTGGACAGGTGCCGGCAAGCCTCGTCCCAGTATTCGGGCGTGGACAGCACGACGGCCGGAGTGATCGAACTCAAGACGCGGCCTCCCAGGTCGTGCCGCTGGGCGAGTCCTTGAGTACCACACCCCGCCCGAGCAGTTCCTGGCGGATGCGATCGGCTTCGGCGAAGTTCTTCGCCTTCTTGGCGGCCGCGCGCTGCTCGATCATGGCCGCCACCGTGGTTTCATCGATGCCGGCGCCCGCGCGCAAGAACTGTTGCGGGTCGCCTTGCAGAATGCCCAGGCATGCACCCAAGGCTTTGAGCAGGCCGGCTGTCTCGGCCGACTTGGAGCGATTGACTTCACTCGCCAGCTCGAACAGCACCGCGACGGCATCGGGCGTGCCGAAATCATTGTCCATGGCCGCCTTGAACGCGGCAGCGGGGGGCTGGGCCCAGTCAATTGCCACAGACGCAGGCGCCACCAGGTCCAACGCCGTATACAGGCGCTTGAGTGCGCCGCGCGCATCGTCGAGGTGCACGTCGCTGTAGTTCAGCGGACTGCGGTAATGCGCGCGGACGATGAAAAAGCGCAGCGTCTCGGCATCGAACTTCCGCAGCACCTCGCGCACCGTGAAGAAGTTGCCCAGCGACTTGGACATCTTCTCGTTGTCGATGTTGACGAAGCCGTTGTGCATCCAGAAGCGCGCCAGCGGAACGCCGTTGGCGCCCTCGCTCTGCGCGATTTCATTCTCGTGGTGCGGAAACTGCAGGTCGGCCCCGCCGCCGTGGATGTCGAACGTTTGGCCCAGCAAAGCGCAGGCCATCGCGGAACACTCGATGTGCCAGCCGGGCCGGCCTTTGCCGTACGCGCTGTCCCACTGCGCATCAGGCGGCTCCGTCGGCTTCGCCGATTTCCACAACACGAAGTCCAGTGGATCTTCCTTGCCCTCCAGCACCGCCACGCGTTCGCCGGCATGCAGCTCGTCGAGCGTTTTGCCGGAGAGCTTGCCGTAATCCGCGAAGCGGCGGACCGCGTAATTCACGTCGCCTGCCGGCGCCCGATAAGCCAGGCCCTTGTCTTCGAGCTGCTTCACGATGGAGAGCATCTGCGGAACGTAGTCGGTGGCGCGAGGTTCGTGCGTGGGCCGCTCGAGCCCGAGCGCGTCGAAGTCACGGTGCATTTCCGCGATCATGCGATCGGTGAGTTCGCGCACCGCTTCGCCGTTCTCCACGGCGCGGCGGATGATCTTGTCGTCGATGTCGGTGATGTTGCGCACGAAGGTCACGCGATAACCGCTCATGCGCAACCAGCGTTGCACCAGGTCGAAAGCGACGTTCGCGCGGGCATGGCCGACGTGGCACAGGTCGTAGACCGTGATCCCGCACACATACATGCGCACGTGGCCGGGCTCGATCGGGGAGAAGTCCTCCAAGGCGCGCGTCAGCGTGTTGTGGATGCGCAGGCTCATGGGTGGTGGTTGAACGCCGGCTTTCAAGGTGGGCGGCGGCTACAATGCAGCGCAGTATATAGCCCCCGTCGGCGCCTCTCACCTCCATTCACCGCCCCTCCATGACGCAGGTCACCGTTCTTGCACACGCCTTGCGGCTGCTGGCTCTGGCTGGCGCGCTGCTGCTGCCGGCGGCCGCCTTCGCCGACGATTACGCCGACGTGAACCTGTTGCTGCGCTCCGGCAAGTATGCCGAGGCATTGGCCAAGGCCGATCAGTACATCACCACCAAGCCGCGCGATCCGCAGATGCGGTTTCTCAAGGGCGTCGTGCAGACGCAGGCCGGACGCACCGCGGACGCGATAACAACCTTCACGCAACTCACCGAAGAGTTTCCGGAGTTGCCCGAGCCCTACAACAACCTGGCCGTGCTCTACGCCGGCCGAAGCGAATTCGACAAGGCGCGCTCCTCGCTGGAGGCAGCCGTTCGCGCCAATCCGGGTTACGCCATCGCCAACGAAAATCTCGGCGACGTGTATGCCAAGCTGGCCGCGATGTCCTACGCCAAGGCGCAGCAGCTCGATCCCGCCAACACCAGCGCACCGCGCAAGCAGGCCTTGGTGCGCCAATTGTTCCCGGCCGCGCCTGCACCCAAGTAGTTGGGCCGCCATCTCAAGGGCGGCTGCACGCGGCCACGAATGCCAAATCCAAGAGGAGCGATCCACCGATGACTGTGATGATTCCACGCCGCGCCGCCTTGCTGCTCTCCATCGGCCTCGCCTTCGCATCGACTGCAGCCCTTGCCGACAATCCCAAGGTGAAGTTCGCCACCACGGCGGGCGACTTCGTCGTCGAGGTCTACCCGGACAAAGCGCCCAAGACGGTGGAGAATTTCCTGCAGTACGTGAAGGACAAGCATTACGACGGCACGGTGTTCCACCGGGTCATCGAGAACTTCATGGTGCAAGGCGGCGGCTTCGATGCCCGCTATGTGGAAAAGCCGACACGCCCGCCGGTCGTGCATGAAGGCCGCGAGGCGCTCGCCAACGGCGGACCGCGCAACGTGGTGGGCACCGTGGCCATGGCCCGCACCAGCGATCCGAATTCAGCAACCGCCCAGTTCTTCATCAACGTCAAGGACAACAGCTTTCTCGACCCTGTCGTGATCCCGCCCGGCGACCCAGTCCCGCGCTTCGAATACCAGGGCCGCGTGCACGAGAACGTTCCGCGCTCGCAGTTGACGGGTGCCGCCCAGCTTTACGGCTACACCGTTTTCGGCAAGGTGGTGAGCGGCATGGACGTGGTCAACAAGATCAAGGCCACGCCCACCGGCGCAGGCGGACCCTTCCCCAGCGACGTTCCGAAAACGCCGGTGGTGATCACCTCCGCCAGGCTGGTCAAATAAATTCCAGTGGGCCGGCCATCGGCCCTCGCAACAAGGAGATCCCATGAGCAATCCCAAAGTCGAACTTCACATCGCCGGCTACGGCGTCATCACCCTTGAACTCGACCAGGACAAGGCGCCCAAGACCGTCGCCAATTTTCTGGATTACGTGAACAAGGGCCACTACAGCAACACGATCTTCCATCGTGTGATCCCCGGCTTCATGGTGCAAGGCGGCGGCTTCGAACCGGGCATGAGCCAGAAGCCCACCGGCCAGCCCATCGAAAACGAGGCCAACAACGGCCTGAAGAACAAGAACTACACCGTTGCCATGGCGCGCACGCAGGCGCCGCATTCGGCCTCGGCGCAGTTCTTCATCAACATCGCCGACAACGAGTTCCTGAACCACACCGCGCCCAGCGCGCAAGGCTGGGGCTATGCGGTGTTCGGCAAGGT
>JAQGMT010000408.1 GCA_028292185.1 Ramlibacter sp.
GCCTGGTCGAAGCGCAGTGGCGCAGTGCTCTTGGTGTTGGTGAGGTTGGAGCCGGTCAGGTCGGCCGAGCCGCCCAGCATTTCGGGCAGCGCCGCGGTGAACGCTTCCAGCGCGATCTGCGATGCCTTGCGCGACGCCACCGTTTCCGCTTTCGCGTGCGCGGCGACGGCGGTGTCCACCGTGATCTGCGCGAAGTTGCGCGGCAGTTCGCCCTTCATGCGTCGGCTCAATTCTGCCGCCAGCTCGGGATGCGCTGAACGGTAGGCGGCGAAGCGCTGATCCCATTCGGCTTGCGCGGCCGCCCCGCGGGCCTTCGCGTCCCAATCGCGATACACCTCCTGCGGCACGGTGAAGGGCTCATGCGGCCAGCCCAGCGCGGCGCGCGTGAGCTTCACTTCCTCAAGTCCGAGCGCTTCGCCGTGGGCCTTGGCCGTATTCGCGCGATTGGGGCTGCCTTTGCCGATGTGCGTCTTGGCCACGATGAGCGTGGGCCGCTCGTTGCCGCGGCGCGCGCCGGCGATGGCGCGTTCCACCGCGTTCACGTCGTGGCCGTCGATCGGCCCGATCACGTTCCAGCCGTAGGCCTTGAAGCGCGCCGGCGTGTCGTCGACGAACCAGGGCGTGACCTGGCCGTCGATCGAAATGCCGTTGTCGTCATAGACCGCGATCAGTTTGCCGAGCTTCCACGCGCCGGCCAGGCCGCAGGCTTCATGGCTGATGCCTTCCATCAGGCAGCCGTCGCCGAGGAACACATAGGTGTGGTGGTCGACCACGTCGTGGCCTTCGCGATTGAATTCCGCGGCCAGCAGCTTTTCGGCCAGCGCCATGCCCACTGCGTTGGCGAGACCTTGGCCGAGAGGGCCGGTGGTGGTCTCGACGCCGGGCGTCACACCCACTTCAGGATGGCCGGGGGTCTTGCTATGCAGCTGCCGGAAATTTTTCAGTTCCGACAGCGGAAGGTCGTAGCCCGTGAGGTGCAACAGTGCGTAAATCAACATCGACCCGTGCCCGTTGGAGAGCACGAAACGGTCACGGTCGAACCAATGCGGATTGGCGGGGTTGTGCTTCAGGTGGCCGCCCCACAGCGCCACTGCGACGTCCGCCATGCCCATGGGCGCGCCCGGATGCCCGGAGTTGGCTTGCTGCACCGCGTCCATCGCAAGTGCGCGAATGGCGTTCGCCATGTTCTGGCGATCTGCGTTCGCCATGCGTGAATCGTTGGCCATCGAGTGGGCTGCTCCGTCGCTTGTTTATCGGGGGAAACCCGGATTTTACAGTCCAGCTCGACGTGAGCCTGGCCGCGCGGCCGGCTCACTTCATCGTCTACAGTGATGCACATGCAAGGCCTTCACCTGACCGCCGACCTGTACCAGTGCCGCTGCCAAGACGCGTGGCTGGCCGATGCGCAGCAACTTTGCCAATGGTGCGTACAAGCCGCGCAAGCCACGGGCCTGCAGCCCATCGACCACTTGTTCCATGCGCTGCCGACCACCGGCGCGGGACCGGCCGGCGTCACGGCGGCCGTCCTGCTGGCGCAATCGCACGTCTGCCTGCACACCTGGCCCGAGCAGCGCGCGGTGACCTTGGATGTCTATGTCAGCAACTTCGATGGCGACCGTTCGAGCCAAGCTCGCGAACTGATGACCGCGTTGATCGACCGGTTCCAGCCCGAATGGACCGAGCAGCGCTCCTTGGATCGAGGCGACGGGGAATGAAAACGCGACAGACTGGATGCGCGGTTTGCCGGGCGAGCGGAACATGAGCGCCGCGCAGGCCATGATCCTGGCGGCCGGCCGCGGCGAGCGCATGCGCCCGCTCACCGACCGCTGCCCCAAACCCTTGCTCGAAGTGCGCGGCAAGCCGCTGATGCAATATCACCTTGAGGCGCTGGGCCGCAGTGGTTTTCGCGACTTGGTGGTCAACATCGCGTGGCTGGGGCAACAGATCGAGGATCGGTTGGCGCCCCTGACCACCGCCGCAGCCGGCGCAAGCTCCGATGGCGCGCAGCCGCTGCGAATCCGCTATTCCGATGAAGGCCGCGATTTCGGCGGGGCACTCGAGACCGCCGGCGGCATCGCGCGCGCCCTGCCGCTTCTGGCGGACGCATTCTGGTTGGTGGGCGGCGACGTGTACGTGCCGAAGTTCGAATTTTCGCGCGCGGCCTTCGAGCGCTTCACCGCGAGCAATGCGCTGGCGCATCTTTTCCTCATCCCCAACCCGCCGCATAACCCGAAGGGGGATTTCGGGCTGCGGCCTTCGGGCGCCGCCGTGAGCCGCGACGCGGTGCAGTACACCTACTCGACCATCGGCCTGTACCGCAAGGGGCTGTTCGCCAGCCTGCCGGCCGGCAACCCCGAAGGCCTGAAGGCCCCACTCGCCCCGCTGCTGCGCGCGGCGATGGACAATGGACAAGTCACCGCGGAGATCTACACCGGGCCCTGGACCGATGTGGGCACACCCGAGCGGCTGGCCCAACTGAACGCATCATGAGCAACTCCATCTACGCCGCGCGCCGCGCCCGCGTCGCCGCCCAGCTCGGGAAGGACGGGATCGCCGTGATCCCCACCGCGCCCGAGCGACCGCGCAACCGCGACAGCGACTACATCTATCGGCACGACAGCTACTTTTATTACCTCACCGGCTTCGGCGAACCGAATGCCTGGCTGGTGATCATGGGGGACGGCAAGAACACGCTGTTCTGCGCACCCAAGGACCTGGAACGCGAGATCTGGGACGGCTATCGGCTTGGCCCCGATGCCGCGCCGGCCGCACTGGGCGTGGACGCGGCGCATTCGGTCAATGACCTGGACGCGCAATTGCCCAAGCTGCTGGAGAACCGCGACGCCGTCTGGTATCCGTTCGCCATTCACGAAGGCCTGGAAACGCGCGTCGCTGGCTGGCTGAACCAGGTGCGTGCGCGCGTGCGTTATGGCGCGCTGTGCCCGGAACAGCAGCGCGACCTGTGTGCGGTGCTGGACGAGATGCGGCTGGTGAAAGACGCGCACGAGCAGGACATCATGCGGCGCGCGGCCCAGATCAGTGCCCGCGGCCACGTGCGCGCGATGCAACTGGCTGCCCGCATGTTGCGCGATGGCAAGGACGTGCGCGAATATCACCTCGATGCCGAGCTGCTGCACGAGTTCCGCAAGGGCGGCTCGCAATATTCCGCCTACGGGTCGATCGTCGCGGCCGGCGCCAATGCCTGCGTGCTGCACTACCGGTCGGATGCAGCGCCGGTGAAGGCAGGCGAGCTGGTATTGATCGATGCCGGATGCGAGCTCGACGGCTATGCCAGCGACATCACGCGCACCTTTCCCGCCACCGGAAAATACAGCGGCCCGCAACGCGCGGTCTATGAATTGGTGCTGGCCTCGCAGCAGGCGGCCATCGACGTCACCCAACCCGGCGCGCGCTTCACCGATCCCCACGACGCCACGGTGAAGGTGCTGGCGCAAGGCATGCTGGACCTCGGCTTGCTTGACAAAAACACGGTCGGCAACGTGCAGGACGTAATCGATCAACGCAGCTACTTCCGCTTCTACATGCACCGCACGGGGCACTGGCTGGGCATGGACGTGCACGACTGCGGCAGCTACGTGGAGCCCTCGCAGGTCGGCGAAGTGAGCGAGCGCAAGGACCCGCTGTCGGGCGAGGCGATCAAGAACCGCCCGAGCCGGGTGCTCAAGCCCGGCATGGTGCTCACCATCGAGCCGGGCCTGTATGTGCGGCCCGCCGACGACGTGCCGCAGCAGTTCCACAACATCGGCATCCGCATCGAGGACGATGCCATCGTGAACGACCAGGGGTGCGAGCTGATTTCTCGCGGCGTGCCGGTCAAGCCCGATGAAATCGAAGCGCTGATGCGCGGCTAGTTTCCGGCACTTCCAGCAGCTTCTCGACCCCTGGCAGCAGCGCGCTAAGGCGGGCCCGCGCGGCGACGCCGACGGCGTTACGCACAAGCGCGTACCAGGGTTTTCCCGTGCCGGAATACAATCACAGGCCCAAGAACACGGGCGCGGGCAGCGAAAATTTTTAGCCGCGCCCAGGAGACATCGACAACATGCCCCCCATCGACGCCAATGGCACCCGCGACAAACGCGAGGAGTTGCGCGAAGCCGCGCTCGAATATCACGAATTCCCGACGCCCGGCAAGGTGGCGATCCACGCGACCAAGCAGTTGATCAATCAGCACGACCTGGCGCTGGCCTACACGCCCGGCGTGGCGGTGCCTTGCGAGGAAATCGTCCGCGACCCGAACAACGCCTTCAAGTACACCAGCCGCGGCAACCTGGTCGCGGTGATCACCAATGGCACCGCGGTGCTGGGCCTGGGCGACATCGGCCCGCTGGCGGCCAAGCCGGTGATGGAAGGCAAGGCGGTGCTGTTCAAGAAGTTCGCCGGCATCGACGTGTTCGACATCGAGATCGCCGAGAAAGACGACCTGGACAAGCTGGTGGACATCATCGCCGCCCTCGAGCCCACGTTCGGCGGGATCAACCTGGAAGACATCAAGGCGCCCGATTGCTTCTACGTGGAGCGCAAGCTGCGCGAGCGCATGAAGATCCCGGTGTTCCACGACGACCAGCACGGCACGGCGATCACCGTCGGCGCCGCGATCCTGAACGGACTGAAAGTCGCGGGCAAGGACATCGCCAAAGTCAAGCTGGTGACCTCCGGGGCTGGGGCGGCGGCGCTGGCTTGCCTGGGCTTGTTGCTCAAGCTGGGCCTGCGGCGCGAGAACGTGTACGTCACCGACCTCGCGGGCGTCGTCTACGAAGGCCGCAAGGAGCTGATGGACCAAGACAAGATCCAGTTCGCGCAGAAAACCTCCGCCCGCACCCTGGGCGAGATCATTGAAGGCGCGGACCTTTTCCTGGGCCTGTCGGCCGGGGGCGTGCTCAAGCCGGACATGGTCAAGAAGATGGCGGCCAAACCGATCATCATGGCGCTGGCCAATCCGAATCCCGAGATCACGCCGGAGGACGCGAAAGCCGTGCGCCCCGACGTGATCATGGCCACCGGCCGCACCGATTACCCGAACCAGGTCAACAACGTCCTGTGCTTCCCCTACATCTTCCGCGGTGCGCTCGATTCCGGCGCGACCACCATCACCGACGAGATGGAGATCGCCGCGGTGTATGCGATTGCCGAGCTGGCCCAGGCCGAACAAAGTGAAGTGGTGGCCGCCGCGTACGCGGGACAGCAACTGGCGTTCGGACCCGAGTACCTGATTCCCAAGCCCTTCGATCCGCGGCTGATGATGAAGATCGCGCCCGCAGTGGCCAAGGCTGCGGCCGACAGCGGCGTGGCCCTGCGGCCGGTGAAGGACATGGACGCCTACCGCGAGAAGCTGCAAAGCTTCGTTTACGCCTCCGGCACCACCATGAAGCCGATCTTCGCGATGGCGAAGGCGGCCGCCAAGAAACGCGTGGCGTTCTGCGAAGGCGAGGAAGAGCGCGTCTTGCGCGCGGCGCAGATCGTGGTGGACGAAGGCATCGCACGCCCCACCTTCATCGGCCGGCCGGCGATCATCGCGCAGCGCATCGAGAAGTTCGGCCTGCGCCTGAAGGAAGAACTGGACTATGACGTGGTGAACGTCGAGCAGGACCACCGTTATCGCGACTTCTGGCAGACCTACCACCGCATGACTGAACGCAAGGGCGTGACGGTGTCGATCGCGAAGATCGAAATGCGCCGGCGGCTGTCCTTGATCGGCTCCATGCTGCTGTACAAGGACGAAGTGGACGGGATGATCTGTGGCACCTGGGGCACCACGGCCCTGCACCTGAATTACGTTGACCAGGTGATCGGCAGGCGGGCCGGCGTCTGCACGTATGCCTGCATGAACGGGCTGATGCTGCCGGGCCGGCAAGTGTTTCTGGTGGACACCCACGTCAACTACGACCCCACCGCCGTGCAGCTGGCCGAGATCACGGTGATGGCGGCCGAGGAGATGATGCGGTTCGGCCTGAAGCCCAAGGCGGCGCTGCTGTCGCATTCCAGCTTCGGCAGCAGCAACCAGCCCAGCGCGCGGAAGATGCGCGACACGCTCGACCTGTTACGGGAACGCGCGCCCTGGCTGGAAGTGGACGGCGAGATGCACGGCGACGTGGCGCTCGACGGTGCCGCGCGCAACCTGTTGATGCCCCACAGCACGCTGACCGGCGACGCCAATTTGCTGGTGCTGCCCAACATTGACGCGGCAAATATCTCTTACAACCTGCTCAAGACTGCCGCCGGCGGGAACATCGCCATCGGCCCGGTGCTGTTGGGCGCGGCCAAGCCGGTGCATATCCTCACGGCCAGCACCACGGTGCGCCGGATCGTGAACATGGCCGCGCTGACCGTGGCTGATGCAAACGCAGCAAGATAAGCCCTCGGCAGACAGCTGGCGCTAACTTAAGCATCACGCGATCGGGTCCGAAAGGCCCTTGGCCGTTGCCCAAAATTTGGGCAGCCGCTTGCGTTTTGAGAGCAGATACGTCACACTACGCCCTTGAATTTTTCCGGGTTTACCCGAAGGTGCTAAAGACTTTCGGGCCCGGATTTGGCGTCCCAGAGGTCACCGAAGAAGGTCCGTTCATGGCACGCATCGCGGCGTTCAAGTTTGCGCTTACTAGCGCCTTGTTGACAGTCGCGATCTCCGGCCCCCTGGCGCAAGCCAGGTCGCTGACGGACCGCCAGGTCGAGAGCAATCCAGCCGTCGTTCGTATTGCTGAGTTGCCCAGGCAAGGCCGGGAAACCTACGGACTGATCCGCCAAGGCGGACCGTTCCCGTATGACAAGGACGGCGCGGTGTTCGGCAACCGGGAGCGGGCGCTTCCGGCCGAGAAGCGCGGCTTTTACCGCGAGTACACCGTGACTTCGCCAGGATCACGCGACCGGGGCGCCCGGCGCATCGTGTGTGGCGGCCCCGCAAGGTCGCCGCATGCGTGTTATTACACCGCTGACCACTACGCCAGCTTTCGAAAGATCGTGGAGTGACCCCCAAATGAAGCGGGACGAGTTTGTGACTATGGAAAGAGACGCGGAGATGGAAAACCCACTTCGTCGAGAAACCACCGAGAACGCGCTCAAAGGCGTGCGGACCAACATCGTGCAGTCGATCCGGGCCTTCCGGGTCCAGGACCTGCAGGATGCGGCACGCGCGCTGGGCCAGCACTTCCTGTACGCGAATCTGGCAACGGCCCAGAGCAAGCAGGACGTGTTGGACCTGATCGCCCAGCAGTTCATACTGCCGGCGCATTTCGGCAAGAATTTCGATGCCCTGTACGACTGCATGACGGACCCAGTGCATAAATCGGGCCCACAGCCCGGCTTCATCCTGGTGCTGGAGCAGATTCCCGCCAACGCCAAGTTCGACAAGGAGGCGCGCGAACAGCTGTTGGACATCTTCCGCGACACCGCGGATTACTGGGCCGAGCGAAAAATACCGTTCCGCTGCTTCTATTCTTTTCTGTAGCCCGTTCTGCACACACCAGCCAAGCAGAACGGGCGAACGAGGCTCAAGGCACCGGGGACGCGCCAAGCGCACCCGTGCTCACGGAAAATGGCGAGAAGATGCCCACCGACAAATTGGTGGACGTGTCGCCGCTGGCGCTGCGCATGAGCAGCCCGTTTAACGCGGGGTATTGGCTGGCAGCCGCCTAACTCAAAAAACACTGCGTGTTTTTTGAGTTGCTAGCTACGTAAAAAGGCCGGGGAACCCGGCCTTTTTGTTTGGAGGGCACGCTGCACGTTGTTTCGCGTGCGCCGCGCCGGAGACAGTGCGCTGTGCTCGACCTGCTGCTCCCTCTCACCCGGCAGCGGGCCGTTCTCTTACTCCCTCTCCCTCTGGGAGAGGGCTGGGGTGAGGGCAAGTGCGAGATATTCATCCACGGGCACTTCCTCGGCGCGCCGCTGCACGTCGAAGGTGCCGTCGAACTCTTTTTGCTCGAGCCACTTGCCCAGGGTGTGGCGCAGCAACTTGCGGCGCTGGCTGAAGGCCACTTGCACCAGCTCGGATAGAAGTTTTTCATCGACAGGTGCGGGCGCGGCGCGCGGAAGCATGCGCACCACGGCGCTGTCCACGCGCGGGGGCGGCTCGAACGATTCGGGCGGCACCGACAGCACGTTCTCCATCTCGTAGCGCCACTGCAGCATCACTGAGAGGCGCCCGTAGTCGCCCGTGGCGGGCCGGGCCACCATGCGCTCCACGACTTCCTTTTGCAGCATGAAGTGCTGGTCCTCGATGCTGCTCACGAAGTCCAGCAGGTGGAACAGGATTGGGGTGGAGATGTTGTACGGCAGGTTGCCGACCACCCTGAGCTTTGCGCTGCCGCATGCCTGCGCGAGTTGCGCGAAATCGACCTTCAGCACATCGGCCTCGACCACAGTCAGCTGGCTGTGCTTGCGTAAGCGCGCGGCCAGGTCACGATCGAGCTCGATCACGGTTAACCGTCCCAGCCGCTCGGCCAGGGGCTGCGTCAACGCAGCCAGCCCAGGCCCGATCTCGACCATCGCCTGCCCGGGGCGCGGGTCGATGGCCCGCACGATCGCGTCGATGATGGCGGCATCGGCCAGGAAGTGCTGGCCGAAACGCTTGCGCGGAACGTGTTTCAGGAGGGCGGCTCCCGCATTTCCACATACGCGCGGCCGCGAACGTCTTGCGCCCACTGCGCGTAAATCTCGTCGAGTTTTTTCTCGCGCAGCACGTTGCGGGCAATCTCGCGCTTTTCGCGCTCGGTCAGCGTGGCCTGGCGGCGCTCAATCAACTGGATCAGGTGGACGCCGAAGCGCGAAATCACCGGGTCGGCAATCTGTCCGGGCGCCAGCGCGTTGAGGGTCTCCTCGAATTCGGGCACGAACAGGCCCGGATTCGCCCAGCCCAGATCGCCGCCGTTGCGCGAGCTCGCGTCTTGCGAGAACTCGCGCGCGAGCTGGGCGAAGTCGGCCTGGCCGGCCTGGACGCGCCGCTTGAAGTCGGCGAGCCGCTGCACCGCGGCGGCCTCGCTCATCTGCGCGCCGGGACGCAGCAGGATGTGGCGGGCGTGCGTCTGCGTGACCGTGGTGGGCAGGCCGCCACCGCGCCGCTCGAGCACCTTGATGACGTGAAAGCCGGCGCCCGATCGCACGATGTCGCTGAGGCCGCCGTCGGGAAGCTTTTGCACCGCTTGCACAAACAGCGGCGGCAGGCGGTCGGCCGTTCGCACGCCCACCAGGCCGCCCGTCTGGGCGGCGCCCGGCGCGTCGGAGAACT
Organism: Ramlibacter sp.; assembly: GCA_028292185.1. Taxonomy (GTDB): domain Bacteria; phylum Pseudomonadota; class Gammaproteobacteria; order Burkholderiales; family Burkholderiaceae_C; genus Ramlibacter. The sequence continues at coordinate 9,239 of JAQGMT010000408.1, forward strand.
CCGTGGCCAGCTTGGCGAAATCTTCCCCCGACTGCGCGCGCTGCAGCACGCGTTCGGCGCGCGCGCGCAGGTTGGCCACCTGCGCCTCGGTGGCGTTCTCCGGCACCGCGATCAGGATATGGGCCAGCTTGAATTCCTCGCTCGCGAGGTCGGGACCTGCCTGCTGCTGGCGCAGATACTGGTCGATGTCGAGGTCGGTGATTTTCACCTTGGATTCGAGTTCACGCTCGCGCAGGCGGGTGAGCAGCAACTGGTTGCGCAGTTGCTCGCGAAACTCGGACAGCGGCAGCCCGTCGGTTGCCAGCCGGCGCCGCAGCTCGGCGACGTCGATCTGATTTTGCCGGGCCACGTTCAGCTCGGCCTGATCGACCTGGGGATCCTCGATCTTGACGCCGGTCTCGCGCGCGAGCTGCACCTGCGCCTTCTCGCTGATCAGCCGGTCGAGCACCTGGCGCGCGAACTCGTCGGTGGGCGGCAGCGGCTGCCCCTGTTGCGCGAGCTGCTGCTCGATGCGCGCCATCCGGGACCGCACTTCATTGTTGGTGATCGGCTCCGAATTGACCACGGCGACGATGTAGTCGGCCGCGCGCGGCCCCCGCTCGCCCGTGCGCGCCGCAGCCCGCGGTCCCACTGGCGGGGTGATCCGGAAGCCTTGGGCCGACGCCGGCAATTGCAGGGCCAGGGCTTGCGCCACGCAGGCCAGGCATAGGAGATAAGCGCGAGATTTCATGATGTCATTCGTAATTGCCGAAGCGGCTGGGCGTGGTGACCTGCTCACGCAGGAGCTGGTAGCGCGGAATATTTTCCCTGAGGGCCTGCAAGGCGTTCGAGCCCAGGTGGCTGAAGCCGACGAATTCGAGCTGGAACAGGATCTTCTTGTTGGAAGATGTGGTGCTGCTCTGCAGCCGCTCGAAGACCACCCGCCCCAACCAGCAGCCCGCGTCGTATTCCAGGCCCACCAGCGTGTCCACCAAGCGGCGGTCCTGCATGCTGAAGTTCAAACGTCCGACACTGTACCAGCGGCCTTCGCCCTCGCCGAGCCCGGGGCCGAGGTTCTGTCCCTTGTCGCCCCACAAATCATTCAGCGGCCACTGCCAACCGACGTCGATCTGCTCGCTCAAGCCCCGCTGCAGGCGATAGGCCGCCGTGACGACATGGTAGGGGCCCGGACTGTAACGCCCACCCACCGATGAGCTGATCGACCGGCCGGTCTTCGGGTTGTATTGCACCGTCGAATCGAAGCTCCACTTCGGAGTCCAGTTGATGGAGGTGCCGAACAGAACGTCCGAAATACGTTCGCTGACGGGAGGGTTGCCCGGCAAGGTGACGAGCTGGTCCCTGAACCGCAGGCGCTGCGCAACCCCGAAGCGGGCCGCCTCGGCCCCGGTGTCGGGGTCCAGCAGGCGGGTGGTGGCGCCCAGCGTCAACAAGTTGTTGTCCGAGATGCGGTCGTTGCCGCCGAATGCATTCTCGGTGTAGATGGTGGCGAAGTTGAAATCGTTCGGGGCGGAGTCGTAATTGGGCAGCTGGCTCTGATCGCGAAACGGCGTGTAGACGTAGAACGCGCGCGGCTCGAGGGTCTGGCGGAATTTGCGGCCGAAATAGCTTGCGTCACGTTCGAAGACCAGGCCACTGTCGAGACTGGCGGTGGGCACCGTGCGTGTGGCCGAGCGCGCGCCGCTGGCCAGCGGGGCATCGAACTGGTACTCGGTGGCATGCACCTGAAGCTTGGGGGTGAAGAACCAGCCCGGCGCCTGCCAGGGCCGGCTGATCTGCGCGAGCGTGTAAGTGCGCTGTGCGTTCGGCTGGTTCGGCAGTTCATTGACCGTCGCCGCCGTGAAGGTGCCGCTCCTCTCGAAATGCGTGTAGTCGGACTCGACCCGCGCCTCCAACCCGCCGGGCAGGCTGTTGCGGGTGTAGCGCCCGATCAGTTGCGGCATGCGGTCGTACGGCGGCACGATCGGCGCGTCGACGTCCTGCAGGGTCTGCCATTTGAGGGCGCGCGCACTGATCGTGAAGTCGCCGCGTGCCCAGGAGAGATTGGCGTCGTTGGCCAGCAAGCGCTGCGTGAGGGTGGCCGTGGAGCGGGAGAAATCGCGCCAGTAGTTGTCATCACTGACGCGGTTGAGGTTGAGGCTGAGCCCGAGTGGCCCGATCGGCAGGCCGGTGTCAATGGCGCCGGTGTGCAGGATCGCGTAGCCCCAACGGTCGATGTGGCGCAGCTGGTCGCCGGGCATGTAGTCGCCCCGCACGCTGCCGCGGTATTCGGGTTCGAGGTAGCGGAACTCCGCGCCCAGGTCCACACCGCGCTTGGTCATGAGCGTGGGGATGAAAGTGGCGTCACGGTTGGGCGCGATGTTCCAGTAGTACGGTGTGGTGAGCTCTACGCCGTTGAGGTTGTCCAGCCCGATCGTCGGCGGCAACACGCCGGACTTGCGCTTGTCCGACAAGGGAAAACTCAGCGACGGCACCGGCAGGATCGGCACACCGAAGAAGGTCAGCTGCGCGTCCGTCGCTTGGCCCACCTCCTCCTCGTTGTCGATGCGCAGGCTCGCGGCGCGCAGGATCCAGTCGGGCATCCAGCTCGGGCCCGGGCGCCGCTGGCAGGTTGTGTAGGTGCCGTTGCGAATGATCGAGCGCTTGTCGTCGATGAAATCGATCCGATCGGCCGTGCCGTAGGCATTGTTGCGAAGCAGGCGATAGCTCGGGTTGTTGAAGAAGCCCTCGAAGGACTCGACCTTCAATTCGAGCAGCGGGCCTTCGAAGATGTCGCCGGCGCGATTGATCCGAACGTTGCCGCGCGCCCGCGCCAGGTCGTCGGGCTGGTA
>JAQGMT010000409.1 GCA_028292185.1 Ramlibacter sp.
TGGGCATTCAAGTCTTCACGTCGTCGATCTACCAGGCGGTGCACAAGTACCCGAGCGAAGTGGGGCTGGCGTCGGCTTACGCGGTGACGCTGCTGCTGATCACCACGGTCGGCGTGTACCTGCAGTCGCGGCTGTCGTCGCGCGGCTCGAAGTACGCGACCATGACGGGCAAGGGCTTCCGCCCGCGGCAGATCGACCTGGGCCCGTGGCGTTACTTCACCGCGGGCCTGTTCGTCGTGTACTTCCTGCTGATCGTGGTGCTGCCTTTCGCGGTGCTGCTGTGGTCGTCGTTCCAGAAGTTCTACTCGGTGCCGTCGATGGCGGCGCTGAAGAACCTCACGCTCGATCCGTATCGCTTCATCTTCGCCTACCCCAACCTCGCGAGCGCGGTGTGGAACAGCTTCATCCTCGCGGTGGGCAGCGCCACGCTGATCATGCTGGTCACCTCGGTGATCTGCTGGATCGTGGTGAAGACCAAGCTGCCGGGCCGCTGGCTGCTGGATAGCGTGGCTTCGCTGCCGATGGTGTTCCCCGGCCTGGTGCTGGGCCTCGCCCTCATGATCTTCTACCTCAACGTGGACATCGGCGTGTACGGAACGATGTGGATCATGTTCATCGCCTACGTCACGCGCTTCATGCCCTATGGCCTGCGCTTCAACACCACGTCGATGATGCAGATCCACAAGGAGCTCGAAGAGTCCGCGGCGATGAGCGGCGCCTCCTGGGGCACCACGTTCTACCGCATCATCCTGCCGCTGCTCAAGCCCGGCCTGCTGGCCGGCTGGATCTACATCATGATCGTCTCGATCCGCGAGCTGTCCAGTTCCATCCTGTTGTACAGCCCCGGCACCGAGGTGGTTTCCATCGTCATCTGGGAGCTGTGGGAGAACGGGCAGTACGTCGAATTGTCCGCCCTGGGCGTGTTGTTCATCCTGCTGCTGTTCGCGCTGGTGATGTGCGCCCAGTACATCGGCAAGAAGTTCGGCATCAAGGAGCATTAGTGAAACACCCCCGAAGCGCCTGCGGCGCCTCCCCCTCAAGGGGGCGCCACCAGCGGTCCGGCGAAGCCGGTCCCGCGGTGGCCCTGGAAAAGTCACAACCCCTCATAGATGGGAAGCGAAATGCTTAAGGTCCAGTCCCTCTTCACCGAGTACACCAACGAGCTGGGGCAGCCGGTGAAAGCGGCCCAAGACGTCAACATCGACGTCCCCGAAGGCCACTTCTTCACGCTGCTGGGGCCCAGCGGCTGCGGCAAGACCACCACCTTGCGCTCCATCGCCGGGCTCGAGCGGCCGAAGTCGGGCGACATCAGCGTCAATGGCGTGCCCGTGTTCTCCGCTGCGCGCCGCATCTTCGTGCCGCCCAACCAGCGCGGCTTCGGCATGGTGTTCCAGTCGTACGCCATCTGGCCGCACATGGACGTGTTCACCAACACGGCGTTCCCGCTGCAAGTGGGCAAGAAAAACTACAGCCGGGCCGAGATCGACACCAAGGTGATGAAGGTGCTCAGTGCCGTGCAGCTCGATCACCTGCGCGATCGCGAGGCGACCAAGCTGTCCGGCGGGCAGCAGCAGCGCCTGGCGCTCGCGCGCGCGCTGGTGATGGAACCCAAGCTGCTGTTGCTGGACGAGCCGCTGTCCAACCTGGACGCCAAGCTGCGCGAGTTGATGCGCTTTGAATTGAAGCGCCTGCAGCGCGAGCTGAAGATCACCACCGTGTACGTCACGCACGACCAGAGCGAGGCGCTGGCGCTGTCGCACCAGGTGGCCGTGATGAACCAGGGCCGCATCCAGCAGATCGGCTCGCCGCGCGACATCTACGAGCGCCCGCAGAACCAGTTCGTCGCCGACTTCGTGGGCTCCACCAACTTCGTCGAAGGCATCGTGCGCAGCCGCGACAACGCCGACGACTGCTACGTGATCGAAACCGAGATCGGCGCCTTGCGCTCCAAGTCGGTCGAGCCGGTGCAGGTGGGGGACAAGGTGGTGCTGTCGATCCGTCCGGAAGACGTGCAGCTGACCGATGAGCAACCGTCCGACATCCGCGTCAATGCCTGGCACGCCATGGTGGACCAGAAGGTGTTCCTCGGCGAAGCGATGGATTTCCGTATCACCATCAACAAGCGCACGCTGCTGTCGCGCACCCATCCGTCGGTGCGCACGCCGATCGGCCATCCGGTCTGGGCGTATGTGAACCCCAGCAAGAGCGTCGCGATGCCTGCCGTTCCGGCCTGAACATAGCCCGGCGCAGCCGGCAGATCCGTTTGTCCATGTCCAAAGAAGAATTCGAGCGCGTCGCGCGGCCCAAGAAGACTCCCGCGGCCGTCAAGCCCAGGGACCGCTGGGGCGCCGACGTGATCGTCGATCTCCTGCATCGCTACCAGCTGCCCTACGCGGCGCTCAACCCGGGCGCCAGCTATCGCGGGCTGCACGATTCCATCGTCAACTACGGTGGCAACGTGCCGCAGATGATGCTCTGCCAGCACGAGGAAACGGCGGTGCAGATCGC
>JAQGMT010000415.1 GCA_028292185.1 Ramlibacter sp.
TCGTGGGCGCGCATCTGCATGGTGGCCGAATCGATCCGGCTTTCCTTGTGGAAATCGAGGTAGGTGACGCAAGGCTGGTTGTCTTCCAGCTGGTTGTCCGGAACAACCTCGACGTTCAGGTTGGCGGTCTGCTCATCCGGCTGGCCCGTCACGTCGATGAGCTTCACGCCGGCCTCGCCGGTCACGGCCCGCAGCGCCTGCAAGGTGTGCTCGCGATGCGCTGCCGCCTCCACGCCCGAAAACCGGACACGGATGTCATTTTCCCAGCGCACGACGCGGGTCGGCGTGCCGCTTTGATGCCACAGCACTTCCCAGAGGGTAGACAGCCCGTCGTCGAACTCATCAGCCAACGCGGCGCAGGGCCACGCAAAAGCGGCGAGCAACAGTCCCCAACAAATCCTACGCATTCGACACTCCGAACACACTTGGTGACCGTAGTGTGCGGTAGGACAGCTCCTACCTCAAGCGTTGTTACCACTTGTCCCTTCGCTGTTCCGGCTCAGCGGTAATTTGTCGCAGTTCGCCGCTTCAGCCGGCAAAAGCTTCGATCAGATGAGCCAGTTCCTGAGGCTGGTCATGGTGAAGCATGTGGCCCGTGTCCAAGAGGGTGGCGGTCTGGACTCGGGGTACGGAACGCAAACGTTCGTGGTACTCGGCCAAGGTGTACTTGCCTTTCCACCAGCCGGAGAGGCTGTCGTCACTGGCCTGCACCGACAGCATGGGGGCTGTGATGCACTTGAAGACTTCCAGCGTTTCATCCACCCGGTAGAGCTGGGCGTTGACGATCTTGTGCGCCGCGTCGCCCAGGATCCGCCACTGGCCTTGTGCATCCGGCTTGGCCCAGTGAGTGGCCAGCCACTCGGCCTTGTCGCGGCTCAATCGCTTGTTGGTCTTCATCAGCCGCTCGGCCACTCCGGCCGCGGAGGGGTAAGGCTTGAGCGCCCGCTCACCACGATGCAGCGCCTTGAGCTCATCCATCCATTTGGCGTAACGCCCCGGCGCCTGCGAGGGACGAGTGGCCGCCATGCCGAAGCCCTCCAGGTTGACCAGGCGATTGACCCGGGCCGGCCTCGAGCCCGCATACAGCATGGTGATGTTGCCGCCCATGCTGTGTCCCACCAGGTTCACGGGGGCGTCGGGTGAATAGTGGTCGAGCAGGAAGTCCAGGTCCGCGAGGTAGTCGGGAAACCAGTAGTTGTCCGTCGGAGGGCCTTCAGTGAGCCCATAGCCCCGCCAGTCCGGTGCGATGACGTAATGGTCCTGGGCGAAGCAGTCCACCACAAACTGGTACGACGCCGCCACGTCCATCCAGCCGTGCACCATCACCAGCGGCACCTTGCCGGGGCCGGGCTCGCCCCAGACGCGCACGTGGTAGTTCAGGTTGCGCACGGGGACGAATTCGCTTCGCGCCGATCTCTTGACTTGGTACATTCAACTCATCATAAGGAAGCCTTGCGATGAGCGTCGGTCGAGCCAGGGATAACTACGCGCGCATGCACGCCGCTTTCGCCTGGCAGGTGCCCCAAGAGTTCAACATTGCGCAAGCCTGCTGTGGGCGCTGGGCGCAACGGCCGGATGCCACGCAGCGCGTCGCCATCCGCGCACATGGGGCCAGCGCGGGGTCGCAATTCCTGACTTACCGCCAGCTTCAGCTGCGAGCCAACGCAACCAGCCACCTGCTCGTGTCCTTGGGCGTGCAGCCGGGAGACCGGGTGGCCATCGTGATGCCGCAGCGGTTCGAGACCGCCGTCGCCTACATGGCGGTGTTCCAGCTCGGCGCGGTGGCGATGCCTTTGTCCATCCTGTTCGGCCCCGACGCGCTGGAGTACCGCCTGCAAGACAGCGAAGCCGTGGTCGCCCTGTGCGATGAAAGCTCGATTGCCAATGTGCAGCAAGTGCGCGCGCAATGCCCTCGCTTGCGCGTTGTGGTCGGAATCGGCGACGCGGCGCGCAGAGCGGACCTTGCTTACGAGGTGGAACTCTCGAAGCAAGCCGCGGAGTTTTCAGCAGTACCCACCCAAGCCGACGAGGGCGCGGTGCTGATCTACACCAGCGGCACCACCGGCCCGCCGAAAGGCGCTTTCATTCCGCACCGCGCGCTGATCGGCAACCTGCCGGGTTTCGTCTGCAGCCAGAACTGGTTTGGATTCGCCGATGCCGACGGGAAAACTCCCTCCCCCGCGCGGGGGCGGGCCGGGGTGGGGGCGGGCACAGAACGGGCAATGCCCAACGGCGCTGACCAGGACACGGCAGTGTTCTGGTCACCCGCCGATTGGGCTTGGACGGGCGGGTTAATGGATGCGCTGCTGCCGTCGCTGTATTTTGGCCGCCCTATCATTGGGTTCAACGGCCGCTTCACGCCCGAATCTGCTTTCACGCTGATGCAGGAGCATAGGGTCACGCACACGTTCCTGTTTCCCACGGCGCTGAAGGCCATGATGAAGGCGTATCCAGAGCCGCGAAAGCACTTCGACTTGAGGCTGCAGGCGATCATGAGCGCCGGCGAAGCGGTGGGCGATGCCGTCTTCGCATATTGCGAGCAGCAACTTGGTGTTGTCGTGAACGAGATGTTCGGCCAGACCGAGATCAACTACGTGGTGGGCAATTGCTCGATGAATGGGCAGACGGCGGGAGGGATCGGCTGGCCGGCGCGCGCCGGCAGCATGGGCCGGCCTTATCCGGGCCACCGCGTCGCCGTCATCGACGATGAAGGACGCGAGTGCCCGGCCGGCGTGCCCGGTGACGTGGCCGTGAACCGTTACGACGTGCACGGCGATCCGGATCCGGTGTTCTTCCTCGGCTACTGGAAGAACCACACCGCGACCCGCAATAAGTACACAGGCGACTGGTGCCGCACGGGCGACCTCGCCACTCGCGACACGGAAGGCTATCTCTGGTACCAGGGCCGTGCAGACGACGTGTTCAAGGCGGCCGGCTACCGCATCGGCCCGAGCGAGATCGAGAACTGCCTGGTGAAACACCCGGCGGTGATCAATGCCGCCGTGGTAGCGAAGCCTGACCGCGATCGCGGCGCGCTGGTCAAGGCGTTCGTCGTGCTGTCGCCGGATTTCGCAATAGCGCGCTCCCGATCCGCGCCGGGCGCAGCCGAGTTCGACGTTCAGCTGATTGCGCAACTGCAGGCGCACGTCAAAGGCAAGCTGGCGCCTTATGAATACCCGAAAGAGATCGAGTTCATCGATGCGCTGCCAATGACGACCACGGGCAAGGTGCAGCGGCGGGTGCTGCGCCTGCAGGAAGAAGAGAAAGCCCGGCGCGCGCCGTAGTTACCCGTATCGCACCTGGCAGTTCTCGCAGTAGAAGCTGCGGCGATTCGTGAGCCCGAGGTGCCCCTTGCTGAAAGGAATATTGCAGCGTGGGCAGGTGCGCTTGGTGTGCGCCAGCCAATGCTTTCTCAGAACGTACTGCTTCTTCCATTCAAGGAAATCGAAACTGTACTGGCGTGCCTGATCGACCAGCTCGCGCAGCTTGGGTGCGGGCAGGGCGCCGACTTTCGAAAGCGGATGGACCCGGATGCGAAACAGCACCTCGTTCTTGATGATGTTGCCGACGCCCGCGAAGATGTCCTGGTTGAGCAGTGCATCGCACGCCAGCATGCCGGGGTGCGCGCGCAATTGCGTGCGTGCGAGAGCCGGGTCCCACTGCGGGGACATCACGTCCACCCGCCAGTCGTACAGCAGGTCCAGCGGCACCTCGATGAAGCGCACCGAGCACGCATACAGATTCAACTGCCCGTGCTCGAATCCGAGGCTCAGGCGAGGCACCGCCCATGACTTCTCTTCGTTGATCCGATAGCTGCCGAACAGCATGAAATGCACGCGCAGCGAGAAATCCAGGTCCAGCTCGAGCAGGAAATGCTTGCCCCAGCTGCGCAGCGCCTCGATGCGTTGATCCTGCAGCCGCTCTTTCTCGATGGTGGTGTTGCCGCTGACGCTGATGATCTTCTTGCCCGCAAAGCCGCTCGCCTGCTCCCTGAGGATGACGATGGAGGGGCCTTCGGGCATGGTGGGTGAGCTTGGGCGTGCACTTCGAAAATCGATTATTCTGCGCAGCCCGCCCCTGGCGTTGTAGTCCTTCTTCCCATGCAAACCGTCCAACTCGGCCAAAGCGATCTTCGCGTCACACCCATCTGCCTCGGAACCATGACCTTCGGCGAGCAAGTCGACGAGCCGACGGCCCACGCCGTCCTCGATCGCGCGCTGGAGCAAGGCATCAATTTCATCGACACCTCCGAAATTTATTCGGTGCCGACCCGCGCGGAAACCTGCGGCGCTACCGAGCGCATCATCGGCAACTGGTTCGAGCAGCGCCCGGGCGCGCGCGGCAAACTGGTACTCGCCACAAAGGTGGCGGGCCCTTCGCGCGGCATGCCCTGGGTGCGCGACGGCGCGGGCATGACGGCGAAAGACATCGTTGCGTCGTGCGAAGGGTCGCTCAAGCGCCTGAAGACCGACGTCATCGATCTCTACCAGATCCATTGGCCGGAGCGCAATGTGCCGACGTTCGGGCAGATGTACTACGACCCGACGAAGGAACGCACGCAGACTTCAATCCACGAGCAGCTCGAAGCCTTCCAGCAACTCGTGCAGCAGGGAAAGATCCGCCACATCGGCCTGTCCAACGAATCGCCTTACGGCGTGCACGAATTCGTGCGGCTGGCGGAGCAGCATGGCCTGCCGCGCATTGCCACGGTGCAGAACCCGTATTGCCTGGTGAATCGCTGGGTGGAGAACGGGCTGGACGAAACGATGCACCGGCTGGCCGTTTCGCTGCTGGCGTATTCCCCGCTTGCTTTCGGGTTGTTGACGGGAAAGTACGATCAATCGGGCACCGAAGGCCCGGATGCCCCGAAGGCCGGCCGCATCGCGCGCTATGAGTCAGTGCGCAAGCAGCGTTGGGGCCGCCCCGATGCGATCGCGGCGGCGCGGCGCTACAACGCGCTGGCGCGTGCGAACGGCATGACACCGGTGCGGATGGCTCTGGCCTGGTGCTACACCCGGTGGCAGGTCGCCAGCACCATCCTGGGCGTCACCAGCGTTGCCCAACTCGACGAAGACCTTGCCGCATGGGGCGCGAAGCTATCGCCCGAACTCTTGGCGCAGATCGACAACATCCGCTGGGAGATGCGCGACCCGGCTGTCTGAGGGGACAAGCGGGTGAGTGAATGCACGGCAAAATGGCGGCGGAAGACTCTGCAGTGCAAGCGCTCCTACCTTTTGTAGCCACCCTGGCCGCCTACCTGGTCGGCTCGCTTTCGTTTGCGGTGATCGTCAGCCGCTTGATGGGCTTGGAGGACCCCCGCACTTTCGGCAGCAGGAATCCCGGCGCCACCAACGTGCTGCGTTCGGGCAACAAGGGGGCGGCCATCGTCACCTTGCTGCTGGACGCACTGAAAGGTTTCCTACCCGTGTTCGCCGTGCGCCTGTGGGGCAAGTCATTCGGCCTGGACGACGGCACCGTCGCCATGGTGGGGCTCGCGGCTTTTCTAGGTCACCTGTGGCCGGTGTTCTTCAAGTTCCAGGGAGGCAAGGGCGTCGCCACTTTCATCGGGGTGGTGTTCGGCATTCATCCGCTGCTGGGCGTGGCTACGGGTGCGACGTGGTTGATCATCGCTTTCTTTTTTCGCTATTCCTCGCTGGCGTCCCTGGTTTCAGCCGCCTTCGCGCCGGCCTACTACCTGCTGGGAGATCACATCCAGTGGTACTCCGACGCGTTTGTGACAACGGCGCTGTTCGCGATGGCCGTGCTGCTGGCATATCGGCACCGTGAAAACATCGGCCGCCTGATGCGAGGCAAGGAGTCGCGGCTGGGCGCCAGGAAAACCTAGCTGCCAGCGGGCAGCTCAGACGGGCCGGATCTTTCCGAGGTTTGCGAGCAGGGTCTGCTTCGCAGTATCGACCCGCATGACGCCGAGCAGGCGGCGAACCTGTTCGAGCCGCGCCAGTTCGTCGGTGCGATCCTGGGGAATGGCCTGTTGCGCGAGCAGCACCGCTTGCGCGAGCAGCGGCCGCGCGCTCGCGGGCACCAGAAGGTCGCCGTTGAGCTGCTCGACCGCGCGAGGCGGATCGCCCGGCGCGCGTTCTATGTTGAGGATGGGGTATTGGCTGGCCATGAAGACTCCACGAATATGAAACCACTTTGAACCGGCCAGGGGCGTTGGCGTGTCGGCAAGCGCCGCACCGGCGTGCCGGAAGGTCTCGCCATCGCCCTTTCATGCAGCAGAGCCAAAGGAATTTCCCGGTTTGTTTGACCATCCACTTGGATGGTGCTACCATGGCCCATGCCCGCTCGCAGCGCCAACCATATCGGCCATCCAAAACCGCTGGACGAAAAGCTCACGATCAACATCGGGTGCGTCGACCTGGGCCAGATCGACCTGCTGGTGCAGGAGGGCTTCTATGCCAACCGCACCGACCTGATCCGCACAGCGATCCGCAATCAACTAAGCAAGCACCAGGCCGTGGTGCGCCAGGTGGTCACGCGCAACACTTTGGTGCTCGGTATCCAGCACTACAGCGCCGCCGACCTGAAGGCAGTGAAGGCGGCGGGCGAGATGCTGCAGATCAGGGTGCTCGGCCTGGCGTCCATAGACGCCGACGTAACCCCCGCGCTCGCGCTGGCCACCATTGAATCGCTCACCGTCCTGGGCGCGCTGCACGCGAGCCCAGCCGTCAAGGCCGCCTTGCGCGAACGCACAGCCGGCGCCTGAACTGGAATCCATGATGAACCTCAATCTCAAGCAATTGATGACCGAAGCTGCGCGCCTCACGCGCGCGGGCAAGCTCCGAGCCGCAACCGATTCGATCCAGCTGGCCCTGCGCCGCGGTTCGCAGGACGGCGCGGTGGCCGCCAATGATCCGGCGCCGGAGCCTCGTGCTTCGCGCATCTTGCGGTCGCCGTTTGCCGACGACGTGCAAGCGCGCGACCTGCCATCGGGCAAATTCATCAGCGGCAAGTACGCGCACGCCGGCACGGCGCGCGATTACAAGCTCTACGTGCCACCGGCTGCCGCTTCGGCGCCTTTGCCCTTGGTGGTGATGTTGCACGGCTGCACGCAAAATCCCGATGACTTCGCCGCCGGCACCGGGATGAACGAACTTGCCCAGGCCCAAGGTTTCTACGTGCTGTATCCGGCGCAATCCACGCAGGCAAATCCGCAGGCTTGCTGGAACTGGTTCAAGCACACGCATCAGCAGCGGGGGCGCGGCGAGCCGGCGCTGCTAGCCGGCATGACGCGCGAGGTGATGGCCCGGCATTCGATCGACCCGCGACGCGTGTATGTGGCCGGCCTGTCCGCAGGCGGGGCGATGGCGGCGATCCTGGGCGCGACCTACCCCGACCTCTACGCCGCCGTCGGCGTGCATTCGGGCCTGGCCGCGGGCGCCGCGGGTGATCTGCAATCGGCCTTGGCCGCAATGCGGGGTGGCAAGGCGGCTGGCGGCGCGGCGGCCCATGGTGTGCCGACGATCGTCTTCCACGGCGACGCCGACGCCACGGTGCATCCGGCCAATGGAGAGCACGTCGTGCAGGCTTCGGCCCCCGCCGATTGCGCGGTTGAAGTGCAGCGTGGGCCTGAAGGCGCGGGCCGCGCCTCGACCAAAAGCATCTACACCGAGACGGAGAGCGGCCGCGTCGTGGCCGAGCATTGGTTGATCCATGGAGCGGCGCATGCGTGGTCGGGCGGCCGCAGCCAGGGCTCGTACACCGACAGCCGGGGACCCGATGCGAGCGCTGAAATGCTGCGCTTCTTTCTGGAACACCCGCGCCGGTGACGCGACTCAGATGGTGGCAACCCGGCCCGGCATGTCGCCGCGTGCCATGGCCGGTTGCTGCTGCTGGTCCAGATGATTTCGAACCAGGTCGATGACTGCGCGCTGGCTGCAGTGGGTCGAGAAGGTATGGTCGCTCTGCTCCATCATGACCAGCCGGAAGTTCGGGTCGGCTTTCAGCCGGCCAGCCCGCTTGCCGAGATGGAATTCAACATAGTCGAGGGCGTCATCCTGCGCCGACATGATCATCAGCGTGTTGCATCCGCTCTGGCTCAGGCGATGAAAGCTGGGCAGCACACCCACCTGGTCGCCGCGCCGCATCAGCACGCTCGCCGCCGCACGCGACGCGCGAGCGGCCAGCAAGACTCCCATGCGACGCGCCACACCCAGGATGTCGATCTCGCCGCGCAGCAGCCGCCGATACACGTCTGACCGCAGCAGCGCGGCCCGGTAGTAGCCGATCGATTTGTAATGCCGCCGCATCGATGCCTGCCAGCCGTCACGAGGTGCATCCTCCCACTCGAGGAGTCTCGGGTTCATCAGGATCTGCCCGGCCACGCGCGCATCCAGCAGTGCCGTCTGGAAAGCGACGTAGGCGCCCGAGCAGACGCCCAGCAAGTAAAAGCGCCGGTAGCCCTTTTCAACCAGCAGGTCGATCGCCGCGCGCACGTCCGGCATCGCGCCGCGGAAGTACATGCTGTCCACCGCAGAGCCGTCGCCCATTCGGCTGTCGCCGATGCCGCGGAGGTCGAAGCGCAAGGAACAGTAGCCCGCCGCGGCCAACGCGCGCGCTGCCTTCACATACATCCGATGCGGACCGACGTGGTAGTTGCCTCCGACACTGAGCATCAACACGGCGGTTTGGCTGCGGGCTTGGGCGGGCTCGCAAAGAACGCCGACCAAGGACTGGTCGGCGCCGAAGCGCTCCGCCGATTCGTGGACACCGTCGATGGCGCAGTGCTCAGGCCAGCCGCATGTGGCGGCGCGCACTCGAGGCGCCTTGCGCTGCGGAGCGTCGGATGACAGCCAGCCGGCGATCGCGTCGAGCGTGCCCTGCGCCACTACCGAGTCCAGGGGATCGCCGATCATCGCCGTGTAGCCGGGCCAATTCGCGAAGGTGACCGCCATTCCAAGTTCGCGGTACTTGCCGGGCAGCGGTCCTTCCATCGGCATGTCGTCGCGAGCAATGATCAATGCGTGGCGCGCGGGTGGGCCCTGTACACCGGCGCAGTCCAGCCCCTGCAGATCTGCGAGGGTCTCAGCCGTGTAGAGGCAGCCCATCGCGTCCAGCTCGCCGGCCTGGGTGTCACTTGTTTCCATGCCGCGATGGGCGCTGGCGGCGCGCATCTCGCGCACGAAAGCCCGACCGGTCACGCAAGGCGCCCACAGCACCAGACCCTCGACGCCACCCATTCGATTGGCGGCCTCCACGGCCAAGGTGGCGCCTAGCCGGGCGCCGAACAGCGCGATGCGCGATACGCCCGCCGTGCGTTTGATGTGTGCGACGGCGGCCTCGATGCTGCCGACCCAGGCCGTGACGCGGCCGGCGTCGGTGTCGGCGCCGGCGGAGTCCCCCGTGCCGTGATAGTCGAAGCGCAACACATCGAACCCGGCTCGTGCCAGCGTTTCCGCCAGCAGCGCGTAAGTGCGGTACGAACAGAGTGCTTCATATCCCATGGGCCGGCACAACACCACACCGGTGGAGCGGCTGGGGCCCTGCGCTGCGTGAAACCAGCCGAAGCAGGTGCCTGCAGGCGCATCGAACACGAGGGGTACCGGGCCTGCCGGTACCTGCGCTTCGAACTTCAAGGATCTGCCTTGCATGCTAGTGCCTTGCGGGCCCTGTTGCTCAAGGGATCACCGGTCGCTGAGGTCGGCCAGGGCGCGCTCGATAGACGCAATGCTGCAGAACACACTGCGCTTGAGCATGTCGTCGGGGAACTCCAGGTTGAACTCGCCTTCGAGCGCGAGCATCACGTTCACGCTCGCGTGCGAAGTCATCCCGAATTGATAGAGGTCATCGTCGGGGCCCAAGGCGCTCACGTCCTGCTTCAGGCGGCCATGATCGCGCAGGACGCTGCGAATTTGCGATTGGAAATCTTCTGCTGTCTTCATGGGCATGTGCAGTCCTTCGAAACATGCGGGTCAAATGCGGCCGCGACAACGGCCCCGGCGTAGTCGCCTTCGTGGCTCAGGCACAGAGATATGCGGGCGGCCCCCATCGCGGCAGCCAGCCGCGCGACTCGCCCGTGCAGGGAAATCTCGCAGGCGCCGCTGGGCAGCTTGAGGACTTCGATGTCGCGCCAGTTCACGCCGGCTTCGCTCAGGCCGAGCGCCTTGATGACGGCTTCCTTGGCGGCGAAGCGGGCCGCGAGGCGCTGCGCTCGCACATCGTGGCCGCTTTCCGCGTAAGCCAGTTCATGCCGGGTGAACAGGCGTTGCGCGAAGCGCTGACCGAACACCTGAAGAGATTGTTCGATGGCACTGACCTGTGCCAGGTCGAAACCCAAACGGCCATGCAACGCCTGAGGCGAGGACAGCTTGGATAGGTCGGGCGTGAAGATCACAGGGCACCAGAGATATGTTCGGTTGTACGCGAAAAAAAGTGCGTCATGCGCAAGTCGTTGCTGCCACTGTCGCGCAATTGCGGCCTTGTCTTACACGACAGTGGCTCACCAGCGCAGCGCGCCAGCAACAATGGGGGCGTTCACATGAAGTCACCGCGCATCGATCAGAACTTCGGCTCCTTATCGGCCGCTGTCCGGCGCATTGCTCCGGAAATCGCGGCGTCGCACGCCACCGACGTCGACAAGAATGCGCGCTTCCCCATTGAAACGATCACTGCCTTGCGCGAGGCGGGCGTCATGTCCGCAATCGTTCCGCGTGAATTCGGTGGCGCGGGGTGCAGCATGGGCGAGCTGGCGCAGGTGTGTTCTACGCTGGGCCAGGCTTGTGGATCCAGCGCCATGGTGCTCGCGATGCATTACAGCCAATTGGCGTGCATAGCGCGCCATGGATTGCAAAACGAATACTTTCGCGGATACCTGAGCGATCTCGTCGAACATCAGTACCTGCTTGCATCGATGACTTCGGAAGTCGGCACGTTCGGCGATACGCGATCCAGCATCTGCGCCGTCGAACGCCGGGACGACCGCTTCGTGCTCAACAAGGATGCGACGACCGGGTCGTACTGTGAGCATGCCGACGCGATCGTCGTCACCTGCCGGC
>JAQGMT010000417.1 GCA_028292185.1 Ramlibacter sp.
CCATTGCTTCGATTTGCCGACCTGCGCTCCGGTTACGGCCGCGCGGAGGTGCTGCACGGACTGACCCTCGACGCGGCGACGGGCAGCGTCATCACCGTGATCGGTCCCAACGGCGCGGGGAAATCCACGTTGCTCAACACGCTGATGGGCGTGATCCCTTCGCGCGGCACGCTGCAGTTCGATGGCGAGGACATCGCCACGCTGCCGCTGGAAGACCGCGTGATGGCCGGCATGGCGCTGGTGCCGGAGAAGCGTGAGCTGTTCGCCTCGATGCCGGTCGAGGACAACCTGGTGCTGGGCGCATTCCGGCAAGTTCGGCTGGGCAACCGGCGTTGGCGAGACCGGATCGACGACGTGTATGCGATCTTTCCGCGCCTGGCGCAGCGGCGCAAGCAGCTCGCCGGAACCTTGTCGGGCGGCGAAAGGCAGATGCTCGCCGTCGGCCGGGCGCTGATGTCGCGGCCCCGCCTGTTGATGTTGGACGAGCCCAGCCTCGGCCTCGCGCCGCTGGTCGTGCGCGAGATCTTCTTGACCATCGAGCGCCTGCGCACCACGGGCGTGACCATCCTGCTGGTGGAACAGAACGCGCGCGCGGCCTTGCACGTGGCCGACCACGCTTACGTGCTCGAGATGGGCGAGTTCGCGCTGCAAGGCCCCGCGCAGGCGCTCGCGGGCGACGCGCGAGTGATCGACACCTACCTGGGCGCCGTGCGGCCCAGTGTTGCAAGCTAACTTGATACTGACCATGGCGCCGCCGAAAAATACGCCCACGCTCGAACAGATCGACACCAGCTACCTGGAAAGCCTGATCGGCTACAACGCCCGGCGCGCGGCGCTGGCCGTGATCGAGGTGTTCCTGCAGCGGATGGCGGTGTATGACTTGCGGCCGGTGGATTTCTCGGTGCTGTCGCTCATCACGCACAACCCGGGCATCACCTCGCGCCAGCTGTGCACCGCGCTGGGGATACTGCCGCCCAACCTCGTCGGCATGATCAACGCGCTGGAAAAACGCGAACTGATCGAGCGGCAGCCGCACCCGCGCGACGGACGGGCGATGGGCCTGCACCTGACGGCCGCCGGCGAGAAACTGATGCGCAATGCGGAGCGCACCGCCGCACAGCTGGAAGCGCAGGTCGCGGCGAAGCTGTCGGCGACCGAAGCGCGGACACTGATCAAGCTGCTGAAGAAAATATATCTCTAGCGCCGGGGCGGCGTCAACCCGCGTCCGGGGCTCTGCTATTGTTTGTATAGCGCGAAGGCGTACACTCCCCTCCCCGCCGTCCAAAATAATCCCGGCCTCGAGGAGAACAGCGCATGAGTTCGAAGGAGAACGCCGCCATCAGCCAGTTGCTGGGGTTGCTGGAATCCCGCTATGCGATTCGCGTGCTGTGGGCCTTGCGCGACGGGCACGCGCAGACTTTCCGCCTGCTGCAAGACAGCGTCGGCGGCATCACCCCGAACACGCTGAACACCCGCATCAAGGAATTGCGCGAAGCGGGCCTGGTCAATCACGGCAGCGACGGCTACATCGTCACCGCCTCCGGCTCCGACCTGCTCAAACGCATGAACGACCTGCCCGCCTTCGCCGCCAAGTGGGTCGCCAGCCAAGCCAAGAAGAAACAGCATGACCTTGCCACTCGATAGCGCCAGCGCGCTGCCCGTCGATGCCGATCGCGCCCTCCTGGTAGGCCGCGTGCACGTCGCCGGAACCGGCGCCGTCCTGGTGCAAGTGCGCGCCGATGGCGTGTTCGATCTATCGGCTCTCGCAGCCACGTGCAGCGACTTGCTGGAGCTGCCGTCATTGCCCGCTGCATTGCGCGAGCATCGCGGCGAGCGGCTCGGCTCTACGGACCCAGTGCTGGCCAACAGCGCCTTCGATGCGCGCAATCCTTCGCTGCCGTGGTTCCTCGCGCCGTGCGACCTGCAGGCCATCAAGGCCGCGGGCGTGACGTTCGTCGCGTCGATGCTGGAGCGCGTGATCGAGGAGCAGGCCCGAGGCGATGCATCGCGCGCCGAGTCGGTGCGCAAGGCCGTGGTCGCCGTGATCGGCGACAACCTGAGCGCGGTCAAGCCTGGCTCGCCCGAAGCAATGCGGCTGAAGGAAGTGATGATCGCGCAAGGCGTCTGGTCGCAGTACCTTGAAGTGGGCATCGGCCCGGACGCGGAGATCTTCACCAAGTCGCAACCGATGAGCGCGGTGGGCACCGGCGCCGAGATCGGCATTCATCCCGGCAGCAGCTGGAACAATCCCGAACCGGAGATCGTGCTGGCCGTCAACAGCCGCGGCGAGACGCAAGGCGTGACGCTGGGCAACGACGTCAACCTGCGCGACTTCGAAGGCCGCAGCGCGCTCTTGCTGGGCAAGGCCAAGGACAACAACGCCAGCTGTGCGATCGGCCCGTTCATCCGCATTTTCGACGAGCATTTCGGCATGGACGATGTTCGCGGCTGCGACCTGTCCATGCGGGTCAGCGGTGTGGACGGCTTCGTGATGGATGGGTCCAGCCAGCTGTCCATGATCAGCCGCGACCCGCTGGACCTCGCCTCGCAGGCCATCGGCGCCAATCACCAGTACCCCGATGGCTTCATGCTTTTCCTGGGCACCATGTTCGCGCCCACGCAGGACCGGCACGGACCCGGCCAAGGGTTCACGCATGTGGTGGGAGACGTGGTTACGGTCAGCACGCCGCGCCTGGGTACACTCGCCAATCGCGTGAACACCAGCGACAGGATCGCCCCGTGGACCTATGGCGCAGGCGCACTCATGCGCGACCTGGCTCGGCGCGGCTTGCCGCGCTGAGCTGGTGCACTTCATTCAAAACTAAGGACTTTCATGAACACCACCCCGTCCGGCCTGCAATACGAAGACACCACCGTCGGCGAAGGTGCCGAGGCCAAGCCCGGCCAGCATGTGCACGTGCACTACACCGGCTGGCTGTTCGAGAACGGGCAGCCAGGCGCCAAGTTCGATTCCAGCCACGACCGCAACGACCCGTTTGCCTTCTCGCTGGGCGCCGGCATGGTCATCAAGGGCTGGGACGAAGGCGTGGCCGGCATGAAGATCGGCGGCAAGCGCACCCTGATCATTCCGCCGCAGCTGGGGTACGGCGCCCGCGGCGCCGGTGGCGTGATTCCGCCAAATGCCACGCTGAAGTTCGACGTCGAATTGCTCGACGCTCACTGAACATTGCACGGGACCGCTGCTTGAGCGGCAGCCTGCGCGGCCATGCCCGTTGGGGCAGCTCATCCAGCCGCAAAGCGGGGGCGTGACAATTTTCTTGGGGCCGCGCTTGTCCTTGACTTGAAAAGGGCTTGGCGGCCCCAAGCTGTTTCGCAGCCCCTTATCAGCCCAACAAGAAAATGTCAGACACGTCACGGATAGAACCGACCCTCGAACCCTACTCGCACGCCCCGGCGCCGAGCCCCGAAGAGAAGGAAGCGGCGCAGGCGGCCAACGACAACGACGCCTTGCACCAGGCCCAGGCGGATCTGGCCGCCCTGCAGGCGAAAAACGCCGAACTGGCCGAGCAGTACCTGCGAGCCCAGGCCGACATGCAGAACACCCGCCGCCGCGCCGAGGACGAAATGTCCAAGGCGCGCAAGTTCGCGGTGGAAAGCTTCGCCGAAAGCATGTTGCCGGTGGTGGACAGCCTGGAGGCCGGCCTGGCCGTCAAGGACGCCACGCCCGATCAGGTGCGCGAGGGCACGCACATCACCTTGCGCCAGCTCAAAAGTGCGCTGGAGCGCAACAAGGTGGTGGAGATCAACCCGGCGCCGGGCGCCAAGTTCGATCCGCACCAGCATCAAGCCATCTCGGTCGTGCCCTTGCCCCCCGATTCCACACAGGATGCCAACACCGTGGTCAGCGTGCTGCAAAAGGGCTACCTGATCTCCGATCGCGTGCTGCGTCCCGCCCTGGTTACGGTTTCGGCGCCCAAGTAAGGCCTTGGCCCGCTTGAAACGCCACAGCTTATCCACAAGTAACGCACATCTGAATTGAAATTGGCCTGCGGGCCGCAAAGCAAGGAGAGAGAACATGGGAAGAATCATCGGCATCGACCTCGGGACCACCAATTCGTGCGTCGCCATCATGGAAGGCAACACGCCCAAGGTCATCGAGAACAGCGAAGGCGCGCGCACCACGCCTTCGATCGTGGCGTACCAGGAAGACGGCGAGATCCTGGTCGGCGCCTCGGCCAAGCGCCAGGCGGTCACCAACGCCAAGAACACCCTTTATGCGGTCAAGCGCCTGATCGGCCGCAAATTCGAGGAAAAGGAAGTGCAGAAGGACATCAACCTGATGCCCTACAAGATCGCCAAGGCCGACAACGGCGACGCCTGGGTCGAAGTGCGCGGCAAGAAGCTGGCGCCCCCGCAGATTTCCGCCGAAGTGCTGCGCAAGATGAAGAAAACCGCCGAGGACTACCTCGGTGAGCCGGTGACCGAAGCCGTGATCACGGTGCCGGCGTACTTCAACGACAGCCAGCGCCAGGCCACCAAGGACGCCGGCCG
>JAQGMT010000430.1 GCA_028292185.1 Ramlibacter sp.
CTGCCCGGGACCGAGGGATGGCCCCTGGAGTCGGTGCGCGCCACTTCGATTTTCCTCAAGGGGTCGGCAGGCGGAACCACCGTGGCGTCCTCGGCGCGCCGCATCGCCGATTGCAGCGCGCTCGCGAAATCGCGCGCCGTCGCAAAACGCTGCTCGCGGTCCTTGGCGAGGGCGCGCGCTACCACGGCGTCGATCGCGGGCGGCAGGCGCGCGTTGAAGGAGCTCGGCGGCGCCGGCGTGTGTCCGATGATCTGGTGGATGATCGAAAAATCGTTGTCGCCGTCGAACGGACGCTTGTCGGTGAGCAGCTGGTACAGCACCACGCCGACCGAGAACAGGTCCGCGCGGGAGTCGATCTTCTGGCCTTGCACCTGCTCGGGTGACATGTACTTGAGGGTGCCCACCATGCTGCCCTGCGTGCGGGTGGCCTCGCCGGAGTCCTGGATGCGCGCCACGCCGAAGTCCGTGAGCTTCACCCGCCCGCCCGGCTCGATCAGCAGGTTGGCCGGCTTGACGTCCCGATGCACGATGCCCTGCTTGTGCGCATAGTCCAGGCCGGACAGCAGGTCGCGGATCATCTTGAGCGACTGCTCGAGCGAGTAGCGAACGCCCTTGTCCAGGTGGTACTTGAGGTCGTCGCCCTGGATGTACTCCATCACCAGGAAGGCGATGTCGCCGTCGCGGTCGGAGTCGTACACGCTGACGATGTTGGGATGCTGCAGGCGCGCCGCGGAGCGGGCCTCGGTACGAAAGCGCGCCTCGTATTCGGCGGCCGCTTCTTCGGACAGGTTTTCGACCTTCACCGTCTTGATGGCGACGCGGCGATCGAGGTTGGGATCGCGCCCCTCGTACACGATTCCCATCGCGCCCTTGCCGAGGACACGAATGAGGTCATAGCGCCCAAGCTTTTTCAGACTCACAACAACCGTTGGTAGCAAGGAGAAACAGATTCTAGCCTGCGCCCCCTCGAAGGCGTCAACGTGGCGAAGTCGGTGTGTCGCGCTTGATACGCGCGCTTTCCCTCAGGTAAGCCTCGCTGTAGTAGCGATCCAGCAGGCGCTGGGCCCACCGGGCGAGGTCCTGGCTCTCCCGGGCGTGGTATTTGCAGTAGGCATCCCAGGCGCGCGCGCCTTCGAACAGCTTCGCGCCGCCCACTTGCAAAGTGGTCTTGAGCGCGGCGGGCGCGAATTCCTTCAACGTGCCCTCCAGCACTGCGCGGGTGGCGCTGGCGCTGGCGCCACTGTGCGCCAGCAATTCGAGCAGCAGTTCGCCCAGCGCGCGCTCCGGGCCGGGAAAACCGATGCTTGCCGCGCGGCCGCCAAACAGGTAGCGCAGCTTGGTCTCCTCCGGCAAGGTGGTTTTCAGTGGGTTATTGTCCTTGGCGGCCACCATCGTGCGGTCTTCGGCATGCATCTGCTCCTTCACCGCCACGCCGCTTTCGTGCAGCTGCAGCACCCCCAGCACCAACATGCGCACCAGCCGGCCCAAGGCTTCCACCTCGCCTTGACCCAGCTCTCCGACACTTGCCGGGTCCAGGCCCAGTCCGCGGAAGAAAGCCGGAAGGTCGCCGGCCTGTGTGCCGCGCGGTGCCAGCCTCGGTGAGAGATGGGGGCCAAGGGAAGCTTCGAATTCCCATTCTTCGAAGGGATCGTCTTCGGCACGCTCCGGCGCCGCCGCGCTACCGGGCATGACCGGCCTCGAAGGGGAACCCGGCCACAGCGTGCCCGCCTCCGAGCCTTCGCGCTCGAAGACCGCCCAAGGATCGCCCGGCGGCGGCGCTGCCGCCTCAAGGGCTTCGGCGCTCACGCTGTAGTCGCCCACCTTGAGCGTCTGCCCGCGTGGCAGCACGCCGCGGGCACCGGGCGGCGCCTCGCCGAAGGCCATCTCCACGCCATTCACCACCGAGAGCACGCGAAAGTTCAGCTCGCCGTTGTCCAACCACAGCGACAGGTGGCGGCGGGAGACATTGCGCTGCGGATCGGGCAGGCAGACGCCGCAATCGACGTCCCGCCCCAGCACCAGTTCCGGCTCGCCGGCCTTCAATGTGCGAAGCACGTCGAGGCCCGGGCCGCAGATGCGCAGTTCGACCATGGTGCGCAGCGCGCCGCCCGGCCGGCCGGCTCAGGCCCTCACCGAGAAAGCCACCGTCGGCGCGCTTTCCGCCTCGCGTTCGCATCCCAGCACGATCTGGCCC
Organism: Ramlibacter sp.; assembly: GCA_028292185.1. Taxonomy (GTDB): domain Bacteria; phylum Pseudomonadota; class Gammaproteobacteria; order Burkholderiales; family Burkholderiaceae_C; genus Ramlibacter. The sequence goes on from JAQGMT010000430.1 coordinate 2,195, forward strand.
TGGCCCACCAGGTAGCAATCGGTGCGGCGCAACACCACCGCTTCGCTCTGGTTGCCCATGTAGACCCAGGTGCCGAAACTGGAAGTGTCCGACAGCACGAAATGGCCGCCGCGCCATTCCACGGTGGCGTGCACACGTGAAACGCGCGAGTCGTTGAGCGACAGCGACGCGGTGGCTGCGCGCCCGAGCGTCAGCTTCTCGCCGCGCGCGTCCAGGCGGAGGGTTTGACCGAATGCGGAGAGTTCGAGCGCGCTCTCCCTGCCCGCCTTGAGTAGCGACACGCCCATCACCGTGGCGTCGGCGTCGCGGCCGGATTGCCACTCGACGCGAAAGACCTCGGTGACTTCAGACTTGCCGCGCAGGTACATTGGGCCGAGGCTGCGAAGCTGCGCCTGCTGCACCGCGTCGAGGGCTTCGCGCACGCGCTGCGTCGTCAGGATCTGCTCCGCGCCCGCGAGGTCGGCCAAGCGCGCCGCGCTGTTGACCGCATCGCCGTAGCAGTCGCCGTCGATCTCCACCACGTCGCCCGCCTCCATGCCCATCTGCATCTGCACCGGGTTGCCGGAGCCGCCGGCGCGAACCGGCTTTTCCTGCAGGCGCTTCTGGATGCTGATGCACGCGGTCAATGCGTCGCTTTCGGCCGGAAAGACGACGAACAGGCCGTCCCCGAGCAGCTTGACCACCCGTCCCCGGTGTTGCTCGAAGGTCTTGCTCAGGGCGCCTGTCAATTGGGTGACGAACAGGCCGGCGGTCTCGTCGCCCAGCCGCTCGAAGATGCCCGTGCTTCCCACCAGGTCGGCGAATACGACGGTGGTCACGTTGTTTGGGCGTCCGGCAATGGTGATGGGAAATCAGGCATTCGCCGCGATTTTATGCGGATGAGCGCAAAAACAGCAGCCACGGTGCGGCCCGCCTACTCGGTCTTTATCTTCGCCTCGTCGATCACTCGCGCGTATTTTTCATATTGCTCGCCGATGTGCGCGGCGAAATCCTTCGAATCCAGGTAAGCCGGTTGCAGTCCGAAGGTGACCACGCGCTGGCGGATGCCCGGGTCGGCCAGCGCTGCGCGCAGGCCTTCGGCGAACTTG
>JAQGMT010000455.1 GCA_028292185.1 Ramlibacter sp.
CCGTAGGCGTACCGATCGGCCAGATAGAGGGCGATGGCCGCGGACTCGGTCACCACGGCCTCGTCGTCGGTCAGGATGGGCAGCTTGCCCATGGGATTGAGCGCGACCAGATCGGGCGCCTTTTGGGCGCCCTTCATGATGTCGACGGATCGCAGTTCATAGGGCACGCCGACTTCTTCGAGCATCCAGACGACGCTCGCGGCGCGAGAATAAGGATGGTGGTAAAGCACGATGGACATGGTGGACTGCCTTTCAACTGTGGCCTGCCCAGTGTAGGCGCCCGAGGGCTTGGCGATGCGTTTGGGGCCGCGGAGTTGACGACCAGGACGAAAGCTCGCAGGCTCGCAGCATGAGTGCTTTCCCACCCGACATGTTCGCAGGCCGGCGCGAACAGATGTTCCCCGTGCTCGGCGAAGGCGACCTTGCGCGCGCGGCGCGCTTCGGCACGCTGCGCAACTACGCCGCCGGCGAATACCTCTTCCGCGCCGGCCAGCCCGGCCCGGGCATGTTCATCCTGTTGCGCGGCCTGGTGACGGTCAGCCAGCACGACGGCTTGGGGCACGTCGTGCCCATCGTGCGGGAAGGTGCCGGCGCGTTTTTGGCTGAGGTCGGGCAGCTGTCCGGAGCACCGGCCTTGGTGGACGGTGTCGCCGACGAGCCTGTGGAAGCCATTCTGATTCCGCCGGCGCAACTGCGCGCGTTGATTACGGCGGAAGCCGACCTGGGCGAGCGCATCACACGCGCACTCATTCTCAGGCGGGTGGCGCTGATCGAACGCGGCGCAGCGGGCGCGGTCCTCATCGGCGACGCACAGGCTCCCCACCTGGTGCGGCTGGAGAACTTCTTGCGCCGCAACGGACAGCCCTACCACGTCATCGGTGCTTCAGAAGACGCGAGCGCCTGTGCGCTGGCAGCGCAATACGCCAGCCGGCCGCACGAGGTGTTGGCCGTCTGCCCCGACGGCACGATCCTGGTCGATCCCGACGAGCAGCAACTGGCGCGCTGTCTCGGGCTGATGGATCCGCAAGAGCAGCACCAGCTGTTCGATGTCGCGATCATCGGCGCCGGTCCGGCCGGGCTGTCCACTGCCGTGTACGCCGCCAGCGAAGGACTGTCGGTGGTGGCGCTGGACTGCCGCGCGTACGGCGGGCAGGCCGGGGCCAGTGCGCGCATCGAGAACTACCTGGGCTTCCCCACCGGCATCTCGGGCCAGGCGCTCGCCGGCCGGGCCTACGTGCAAGCCCAGAAGTTTGGCGCGCGGGTCCTGGTGCCGGCGCAGGTCACCAGCCTCGAGTGCGCACCGGACGCGCCGCCGGCGCTGCGCCTGGCCGATGGCCGGCGGCTGCGCGCACGCGCCGTGGTGGTCGCCAGCGGCGCGCGCTACAACCGGCCGGATGCGCGCAACCTGCCCGCCTTCGAAGGCCGCGGCGTCTGGTACTGGGCATCGCCCATCGAAGCGCGCATGTGCCACGGGGAAGAGGTGGTGCTGGTCGGCGGCGGCAACTCGGCCGGCCAGGCCGCGGTGTATCTCGCTGCGCACGCTGCCCGCGTCACCATGCTCGTGCGCGGCGCCGGCCTGGCCGCGACCATGTCGCGTTACCTCATCGACCGCATCGAGGCCGCGCCAAACATCACCGTCCTGCCACGGCAGGAACTGGCTGAACTGGAAGGCGATGCAGCAGGCCACCTGGCAACCGTGGTCTGGCGTGATCGGGACAGCGGCGAGCTGACGCGGCGACCCGTGCGCAACCTGTTCCTGTTCATCGGCGCCTCGCCGGAGACGGCGTTCCTCGCCGGATGCGGCATTGAACTGGACAGGGCGGGCTTCGTCGTCACCGGCGTGCCGGGCCGCGGCGAGCTCGAGTCCAGCCTGGCCGGCGTGTTCGCGGTGGGCGATGTTCGCGCCGGATCCACAAAGCGGGTCGGCGCCGCCATCGGAGAAGGCGCTGCCGTGGTGGCGGCCTTGCACCGGTTTCTGGAAGCCCAACCCGAGGAGCGAACGTCATGATCATCCGACTTTGCAGCCACGTGCCCGAGCAGCCGTTCGGGCCCGCGTCGCGCGGCTGCCAGGAATGCTGGTGGACGGCGTCCGTCTTGTCTGATACATTGTGGACACCGTACACAAGCTGCCGACCGGAGGCAGAGGTCCTTCAATAAACGCTGACACTTCTGCGTCAGGCCGACATCCGAACATGCGAGAGGAAAATTTTGAGCAACGTATTCGTCAACATTGGTCTCAGCCTGGATGGCTATATGGCGCCGGACGGAATGACCATGGTCAATCCTGGGTACAAGAACTGGGGCGCCAAGTGGGGCGCGCTGATGGGCTGGCTCGTCAACCAACAGTACTTCCGCCAGAACGCCAAGTTCGGACCGGGCGGAGAAACCGGCCCGGTCAATGACCTGGTTCGCAGCACCATGGAGCGCATCGGCGCCAACATCATGGGCAAGCGAATGTTCGACCAGGGCGAGATCGCCTGGCCGGAGGAGGCTCCGTTTCACACCCCGGTCTACGTGCTGACCAACGAGAAACGCGAACCGTGGGAGCGCCCCGGCGGCACCACCTTTTACTTTATCAATGACGGGCCGGCGCGTGCCCTGGAGCTGGCTCGGGAATCCGCTGGCACTCGTGATATTCGTATCGCGGGTGGAGCGGATGTGATCCAGCAGTACCTGAACCTGGGTGTCGTCGACGAGCTCCATATCGCCCTGGCGCCCGTGTTGTTCGGCAGCGGGCGGCGCCTGTTCGAGAACCTGCGCGAGCCCGCGCCGCAGTTTCGCATCGACAAGGTTCTTGCCGGTCCAGCCGCCACGCACTTGCGCTATGTGCGTCAGTGAGGGTGGCCGGCAGGACGGCTGAAGTTAATCTGCAAACCCAAAAGGGGAGAGGCGAGACATGGCGAAGCTTGTCTTTGGATTGAACCAGTCTTTGGACGGGTATGTCGATCATCAGGCGTTTGCTCCCGAACCCGCGCTGTTCCAGCACTTCATCGAGCATATGCGCGGCCTGGCCGGCGTCGTGTACGGGCGCCGCATGTACGAGACAATGCGGTATTGGGACGAAGACCAGTCTGACTGGGTCGGGCAGGAGCGCGACTTCGCCGCAGCCTGGCGCAAGCAGCCGAAGTGGGTCGTGTCGCGCACGTTGCAATCGGTGGGCCCCAACGCCACGC
>JAQGMT010000254.1 GCA_028292185.1 Ramlibacter sp.
ACCGCCAGCCCGGCGGCCGTCATGATCAAGGATTCGCCCACCGGTCCGGCGACCTTGTCGATCGTGATCTGGCCGGCGGTCGCGATGGCCGTGAGCGCGTGGTAGATGCCCCAGACGGTGCCGAGCAAGCCGACGAAAGGCGCGGTGGAGCCCACGGTGGCCAGCAGCACCTGCCCGAACTGCAATTTGTCGAGCACCAGGTGCAGCGCGTCGCGCAGCAGGCGGGTGAGCTGCTGCGAACGGTCGCCCGCAGCCGCCAGCGATCCCCCGGCGTCGACCTGCGTGGCCGCGATCAGGGGAAGCACCAGCGCCTCACGGTCGAACGCGCCGACCTTCAGGCGAGCCTCTTCCACCGTCGGCGACTGCCAGAACGCGGCGGTGCTGCGGCCCACGTCGAGGTTGGCGCGCCGCAGCAGCCAGGCCTTCCACAAGATGACGACCCAGCTGGCCACCGACATGGCCAGCAGCAACGCGGTCACCAACTTCGTGACGGCGTCGCCCTGCGTGAAGAGATCGAGGAGGTTCATCTCAAGCCGAGCACGTCGAACATGTCGAACATGCCGCTCTTCTTGCCGGCCAGGAAGCGCACGGCGCGCAGGCTGCCCTGCGCGTAGGTGGCCCGGCTGGCGGACTTGTGCGTGATCTCGATGCGCTCGCCGGTGCCGGCGAACAGCACCGTGTGGTCGCCGACGATGTCGCCGCCGCGGATGGAGGCAAAGCCGATGGTCGACGGGTCGCGCTCGCCGGTAACGCCCTCGCGCGCATACACGGCGCAGTCCTTCAGCGCGCGGCCCTGCGCTTGCGCGATGACCTCGCCCATTTTCAGTGCCGTGCCCGAAGGGGCATCCACCTTGTGACGGTGATGCGCCTCGATGATCTCGATGTCGTAGCCGGTCGACAGCGCCTTGGCCGCCATCTCGAGCAGCTTGAGCGTGACGTTGACGCCCACACTCATGTTGGGCGCCATCACGATGGCGATGTCGCGCGCCGAGTCGGCAATCTGGGCCTTCTGGTCTTCGCTGAACCCGGTCGTGCCGATCACCGCGTTGACGCCCCGCTCGCGGCAGGCCTTCAAGTGCTTGAGCGTGCCATCCGGGCGGGTGAAATCGATCAGGACCTGGGCGTTGGCGAGCGCAATGCGCATCTCGGCCGAAACCGGCACGCCGCTCGCGTGGCCGAGGAACGCCGCCGCGTCGTTGCCGATGGCCGGGCTGGAGGCGATGTCCAGCGCGCCCGCCAACTGGCAATCGCCGGAGGCGCGGATGGCTTCGATCAACATCTGGCCCATGCGGCCGCTGGCGCCGGCGACGGCCACCTTGTGCATGGAGGGGCGGGCGTCAGCCATTGCCTGGACGCCGGTCAGCGCGCGGGAGGTTCCAGCGGCGGGTAGCTGGCAGCGGGCGGCGGCTCGGCGGGGGTGGCGGGCGCGGCCGCAGCGGGTCGGGCCGCCGAGAACTGCTTGAGTCTTTCCTCGCTGGCTTCGAGCGGCGGCACCTTGGCGTTCTTGCGCTTGTTGTCCAAAGTGGCGACGAAGTCGGCTTCCGAAGGCATCTCGTCGCCCTCGAAACGCTCGAGCACGCCGGCCTTGAAGAACAGCGCGAGCTTGCGCTCCTGCGGCGCCACGCCCTGGCGCTTCAGCGTGAAGACGTAGTCCCAGCGGTCGGCGTGGAACACGCTGGTCACCAGCGGCGTGCCCAGGATGTCGCGCACCTGCTGGCGGCTCATGCCCGGCTTGATCGCGTCGACCTGCTCCTTCGACACGAAATTGCCCTGCACCACTTCAACGCGATAGGGCGTGACGATGCCGGCAATGCTCTTGCTCGCGTTGTCGAACGAGCCGCAGCCGGCCGCTGCCGCGCAGGCTGCCAGCGCCAGGGCGAGTCGGGATGCGCGAGGAGGAAATGCAGACATGGGTAAACCGCAAGCGATATGATCGAACGATTGTAGCGGCAGCCCCGCCCCGGCCGCCGCGGGGAAACACATGGCCAACATCGACGAACTCAAGAGCACCGGCCTGAAAGCCACGCTGCCGCGGCTGAAGATCCTGGACGTATTCCAGAAGGGCGCGCAGCGCCACATGACGGCCGAGGACGTGTTCAGGGTGCTGCTGGAAGACCGCTCCGATATCGGCCTGGCGACCGTCTACCGGGTGCTCACGCAGTTCGAGCAGGCCGGCATCCTCACGCGCAGCCACTTCGAAAGCGGCAAGGCCGTCTACGAGCTCAACGAGGGCACCCACCACGACCACCTGGTCTGCCTGGATTGCGGCCGGGTCGAGGAGTTCTACGACGCCGAAATCGAGAAGCGCCAGCACGCCGTGGCCAAGACCAAGGGTTTCGTCATCGCCGAACATGCGCTGAGCCTGTACGCGCATTGCACGAAAGAGCCCTGCCCGAACCGGCCGCCGCCGCACCCGAACGGGCACCGGCACCAGTAAGCCCACCGGTTACCTCACGCGGACAGCAAATAGGTCTGCATTGGCCCCTTGCCGTCCACTTGCACTGTGCCGCGCGCGTGCAGCGCGAACGCCGGCCGCAGGAGGCCAGCCGTGACCTCGGTGCATTGGATCGCGCCCGGTATGCCGTGCGACTCCATGCGGCTGGCTGTGTTGACGGTGTCGCCCCACAGGTCGTAGATGAATTTCTTGCGGCCGATCACGCCGGCGACCACCGGGCCGGAGTTCAGGCCGATGCGCACCTGCAGCGCCTCGCCGGTTTCCAGCGCCACCCGCGCCACCGCATCGAGCATGTCCCTGGCCATCTGCGCCGCAGCAGCCGCGTGGTCGGGACGGGGCTGCGGCAGCCCAGCCGCCGCCATGTACGCATCGCCGATGGTCTTGATCTTTTCCAGCCCATGCTGCGCCGCCAGCGCGTCGAAGTCCGTGAAGATGCGGTCCAGCAGACGAACCAGGTCCTGCGGCGACTTGGCCGCCGACAGCGCGGTGAAGCCGACCAGGTCGGCGAACAGCACCGTGACCTCGGCGCTATGGTCCGCGATGGAGTCCGGTGACGCCTTGAGCCGCTCGGCGATGGACGCGGGCAGGATGTTGAGCAGCAACCGGTCGGAGCGTGCCCGCTCGTAGGCGGCCTCGCGCAAGGCGAGAAAAGCCTGGCGAACCGCGAGGTCCACCTGGTAGCAGACGAGCATACCCACCAGGTTGGCCGCCAACAGCGTCAGACCGTGCCGGCCCAGTGAAGTCGTGGGGAGATAGCCGCCCGCGCTCAGCAGCACCAGGTACAGCCCCATGCTGATCCAACCGGCGACGCTGGCCGCCGGAAAGCGCAGGCGCAAGAATCCGTAAATGGCGAATATCTGCAGCGTCAGAATGAAGAAACCGGAAGCGACAAGTCCCTCGGTGGAGTTGTAGGCGGCCAGGCGAACGTCCGCGAGCGATATGACGCAGGCAATGAGCACCAGCAGTGCCTGATGCCTGCGGGTGTAGAGCCGCGACCAGGTCAGCGCATAGGTGGCGCCCATCAGCACGAGCAGCGCGGCCGCGACGCCGAGGATGCGGGGCAGTTCTCCCCGCACCTGCGGCGCCACATAGAAAACGCCGGGGATCAGGACCAGCACGACAGCGGTGACCCAACCCAGGGCAACCCGCATCGGGCGGATCGACTTGCGCGCCTGCTCCTCGGCGAACGCTGCTTCCAGCGCGGGATCGGCGAAGCGCAGTGTCCAGCGATTGACGGGAAGAGGTTCGGCGTTCATCGCTTCTCCTCCCCGGCCGGACTATTTGTCCTGCTCCATCGCGCGGCGATGGCGCTCGACGAATTCCTGGTAGGTGTCGACGCCGCGCAACTGCAGGATGGTGTTGCGCACCGCCGCTTCCACCAGCACGGCGATGTTGCGGCCCGCCACCACCTGGATCACCGCCTTGCGCACCGGGACGCCCAGCACGTCCTGCGTGAGCGGTTCGTAGGGCAGCCGCTCGTACTCGCGCTCCAGCGTTTCGCGCCGCACCAGGTGCACGATCAGCTTCAGGCGCATCTTCCGGCGCACCGCGGTCTCGCCGAAGATAGCGCGGATGTCCAGCAAGCCGATGCCGCGCACCTCCAGCAGGTTCTGCAGCAGCTCGGGACAGCGGCCCTCGATCGTGGTCTGGTTGATCCGGTACAGGTCGACCGCGTCGTCGGCCACCAGGCCGTTGCCGCGCGAGATCAGCTCCAGCCCCAGTTCGCTCTTGCCCAGGCCCGACTCGCCGGTGATCATCACGCCCAGGCCCAGGATGTCCATGAAGACCCCGTGCATCGAGGTGCGCTCGGCGAAATGCTTGGACAGGTAGGCGCGCAGCACGTCGATCACGAAAGCCGAGGGCTCGTGCGTGGCGAACATCGGAATCTGGGCGCGTTCGCACATCGACAGCAGCGCGTCCGGCGCGACTTGGTTGTCGGTCAGCACCAGCACCGGCGGCTCCAGCGTCACGATGCGGGCGATGCGGCGGGCGCAGTCTTCCGAGGTGGCGTTGGTGAGGTAGGCGATCTCCCGCTCGCCCAAAATCTGGACGCGGTAGGGATGGATGTAGTTCAGGTAGCCCACCAGGTCGGCGCCGGAACGCGCCGCCCGCACGGCGATCTCGTCGAAGCGCCGCTCCGAGGCGCCCAGCCCCGCGACCCATTCCCACTTGAGCTGGGCCCGGTGGTCTTCGAACAGGACGTCGGCGCTGACGACGGTAGGTTTCACAAGCGCTGGGGTTGCGTCAGGCCGGCTGGGCGGATTGCCACGTCGCGATCAGCTTGTGCAGTTCGGCGGCGTCGGTGCTGGCCTTGATCTTTTCGCGCAAGGGCGCGTCGCTGAGGAGCTCGGCGATCTCGGACAGGATTTCCAGGTGCTTCTGGGTCGCCGCTTCCGGCACCAGCAGGAAGATCAGCAGGTTGACCGGTTGTTCATCGGGGGCATCGAAGCCGATCGCGCTGCCCAGTTGGAACAGCGCCGCCATCGGCGCTTTCAGGCCCTTGATCCGCCCATGGGGGATCGCGACGCCGTGCCCCAGGCCGGTGGAGCCCAGCCGTTCCCGGGCAAACAGGCTGTCGGTGATCAGAGCCCGCGACAGCCCGTGGAGGTTCTCGAACAGCAGGCCGGCTTCCTCGAAGGCGCGCTTTTTGCTGGTGGCATCGACGCTCACGAGCACTTGAGCGGCTGGCAGGATGGACGCAAGACGATTCATGGTCGGGTTTACGATTATGCACCGGGGGCAGTGCACTGCAACAAAACGCCCCGGGGCGCGCCTGAGCCGACACCTAAAAGTACAAGGCGCCCATTTGGGCGCCTTGTTTGTTCCTTGCGAAGCCTTCGAAGGCTTCGATGCCTTCCTACATCACCCGTTTGGGAGCCTCGTGATGATGGTCCTGCAGCCTCGTCTTGTGCTTGCCGACCTGGCGATCGAGCTTGTCCACCAGTTCATCCAGCGCCGCGTACAGATCTTCATGCGAGCTGGCCGCGAACATGTCGTTGCCCTTGACATGGATCTTGCACTCGGCGCGCTGTCGTCGTTCGGGTTCCTTCTGTTTTTCAACGGTCAATAGCACCTTGATATCAACGACCTGGTCAAAGTGCCGGGTGATTCGATCAAGCTTGGTGGTCACGTAATTGCGCAGCGCCGGGGTAACTTCGAGATGGTGACCGCTGATCGTCAAGTTCATGAGTAGCCTCCTGTTGCACTCGGGTGGAAAGGGCCGCCCACAAAGGCCGGGCGGCTGGGGAACTTGGGTTGGGGGAGGAGAATTCACTATGCCCGCGATACCCGTGAAATGCAATGGATTTCAGCCGGCCGGCCGGCCCCAAGTGAAACCCTTTGTCGGGCCGCGCCGCGCTGCGGGTTCCAAGTGCTTGATATGCCTGAGCTTTCCTTCTCGCGGCCAAAAAAAAGCGGCCCCTTCGGGGGCCGCTTTCAGCCACTTCCGTGGCCTCAGGGCTTAGCGCGAACGCCAAGCCGTGATCGGGTCGCTCAAATGGCTCCAGCCGCCGGCGCGCGGATGCGCCTGCGCGCCCGGCCGTTCGAGATTGGCGTGTTCGGTGCGCTCGCCCATCGGCTTGTCGCGCGGTGCGTCCAGGAAACGGTTCGGGGACTTGGGTTCTTTGGGCATGATGACTCCGTGCGGTATGCGTATTCAGCTGCCGCTGTCGCTGGCAGTGGGTTTCTGGCTGTCTTGGCGGACAGGGCGGGCCGCATAACGGCTGGGGAACGGCCAAGCGTGGCCGCTGCGGCTTTGGCGGGCCTCGAAGGCCTGGGCCTTGCCCTCGTCCTCGCCGGGACGGTAACCGGTTCGGCTGGCGGTCGGATCGCTCGCAAGCTGGATCATGGATAGCTCCTTGGGGATCCCAGGCACGGGTTGGGCCGGGACGACTGCTCCAAATTTAGGGTGCCCGTCCGTATGGCTGTGTCAGACAGGTCGGCACTATTTTGTAGGACTTGTCCTGCGTCAATTGTCAACGGCCGGGGGCGAAAGGCCTCGCCGAGTACCCGCAGAATGGCTGGGATGCCCGCTCCCGTGTCTTCCCAGAGCCTGCCTCCCGCCCGCCTGCCCCGCAGCGCCCGGGCATTGCTGCTGGTCGATTTCATCAACCCGCTGGACTTCCCGGGCGCCGAAAACCTGGCAGGCCCGGCCCTCGTGGCGGCCCGGGCTACCGCCAAGCTCAAGGAAGAGCTGACGGCAGCAGGAACTGCCACCATCTACGCCAACGACAACTACGGCGTCTGGCAGTCCGACTTCCACAGCCTCGTGTCGGCCTGCCTGGGCATGGAAGGACCGCCGGGCGAAATTGCCCGCCTGCTCTACCCCCAGGCCTGCGACCTCACGATCCTGAAGCCGCGGCATTCCGCCTTCTACGCCTCGCCGCTGGAATTGCTGCTGTCGCAGATGCAGGCCCGCGAACTGGTGATCTGCGGGCTGGCGACCGACATCTGCGTGCAGTTGACCGCGATGGACGCGTTCCTGCGTGAATTCAAGATCTGGGTCCCCGCCGATTGCACGGCGGCGGAGTCGCCGCCAGCCAAGGCCGCCAGCCTCGCATACATGTCTTCGGTCCTGAAATGCGAAACGGTTCGCTCACAAGCGCCACGCCGCAAGCCCAGGAAAACACCCGGCTAGAACCATTTCCAAGCCTCGGCTCTTCCTCTACCATGGCGCGGAGGAGACAGCGCGTGGCCGGTGCCGCGCGCCAATGGCCGATGAGCCTGAGCACCATCATCCACGCGGGCCTGACCCGCCCCAGCCGGCCGATCCATGGCCTGGTGCTGATGGGCGGCGGCGCGCGCACCGCTTACCAGGTGGGCGTGTTGCAAGCCGTGGGCGCCATGCTCAAGCTGCGCAGCGGCCATTCGCCCGCGTTTCCGTTCCAGGTGCTGGTCGGCACGTCGGCCGGCGCGCTGAACGTCGCGTACCTTGCCGGCGCAGCCACGGGCGGCCTGCAGGCATTCGTGCAACTCGGCCAGTTCTGGAGCCGGCTGCGCTCGGCCGATGTCTACGAGCTGGACGTCAAGCCCTGGGTCCGCTTCAGCCGCCTGCTGGCGGCGCTCAGCCTGTGGCGCAACGCGCGCGGCCATGGCGCGATCCTCAACAACATGCGGCTGGTCGACACGCTGCACCATGCCGTCTCGCTGCAGGGCATCGAGGACTCGTTGCAGCTGAAGGCGATCGACGCGGTGGCGGTGACGGCCTCCAGCTACACCAGCGGCGTGCACTGGACCTTCTGCCACACCGCGCGCGATTCGCGTCACGAACCCTGGAACCGCCCCGGCCGCCGCTCCGAATTCCAGCCGCTGACCATCGAGCACCTGATGGCGTCCAGCGCGATCCCCTTCCTGTTCCCGTCGACCCCGCTGTGGGTCGACGGCCGGCGCGAATTCTTCGGCGACGGCTCGATGCGCCAGATCTCCCCGCTGTCGCCGGCGATGCACCTGGGCGCGCACAAGATCCTGGTGGTCGGGGTCGGCCAGCCGCAACGCTCGGGCCTGATCGGCGACGCCCAGGGGGCGGCGGCGCGCTCGCCGACGCTGGGCGGGATCGCCGGCCATGCGATGGCCAGCGTGTTCCACGACACCTTGCAAGCCGACGTCGAGCAGGCGCAGCGCGTCACCAAGACGCTCGCGCAGTTGCCGCGCGAAGTGGCGGCGGTGCTGCCCTATCGCAGCGTCGAGGTGCTGTCGATCCAGCCCACGCAGTCGCTCGACGCGCTGGCGCAGGCCCATGCCCATGAACTGCCCGGCTCGGTGCGCCGGGCGCTGGGCGGCCTGGGCGCGCTCAAGGGCAGCGGTGGTGCGCTCGCCAGCTACCTGCTGTTCGAGCCGGGGTTCGTGCAGGCGCTGATCGCGCTGGGCGAGCACGACGCGTACGCGCGCAAGGAAGAATTGCTGGCCTTCTTCGCCGAAGGGGCTGTGAGCAAGACCCAAGCCACGGCATAATCGCCCGCATCGAAACAGCCGGAGAGCGCTCCTTGGAAACCTACCCCAGTCGGTAGCTTTCAACACCCGGATTCGGGGTTGAAAGCAGCACCTGCCCAACGCCGAAACACGCATCAGTCACCGGGAGTGAGCCCATGCTCAACATCTTCACGCTCGCCAATGGCCGGCTCTTCCAGGAAGAGATCGAGTCGCTGGAGGAGCTCTCCAAGTTCCAGCCGATCTGGGTCGACCTCGAGTCGCCCACCCTCGAGGAAAAGCGCTGGGTCAAGCAGTACTTTGGCCTGTCCATCCCGGAAGACGCGATGGACGAGGACATCGAGGAGTCGGCGCGCTTTTATGAAGAGGACAACGGCGAGCTCCACATCCGCAGCGACTTCCTGATCGCCGACGACGAGGAGCCGCGCACCGTCCGCGTGGCCTTCATCCTGAACCTGGTCAACGACGCGCTCAAGAGCAAGGGCGTGCTGTTCTCGATTCACGACGAGGACGTGCCGGTGTTCCGCCTGCTGCGGCTGCGCGCGCGGCGCGCGCCGGGCCTGATCGAGGACGCCAAGGAAGTGCTGCTCAAGCTGTTCGACGCCGACGCCGAATATTCCGCCGACACGCTCGAAGGCATCTACGACGAACTGGAAAAAGTCAGCAAGCAGGTGCTCGCCGGCGAGGTGACCGACACGCTGGCAGGCGAAGTGCTGGGCGCGATTGCGCGGCAGGAGGACTTGAACGGCCGCATCCGCCGCAACGTGATGGACACGCGGCGCGCGGTGAGCTTCATGATGCGCAGCCGCATGCTCAACGCCGGGCAGTTCGAGGAGGCGCGGCAGATCCTGCGCGACATCGAGTCGCTGGACAACCACACGGCGTTCCTGTTCGACAAGATCAACTTCCTGATGGACGCGACGGTCGGCTTCATCAACATCAGCCAGAACAAGGTCATCAAGATTTTCTCGGTGGCCAGCGTGGCGCTGTTGCCGCCGACATTGGTCGCAAGCATCTATGGCATGAACCTGCAGTTCCCGGAATTCGCGTTTTTAGGCCGCTGGGCGTACCCCTACGTCGTCAGCCTGATGTTCCTCAGCGCTGCGGTCCCGATCTGGTATTGCTACAAGCGCGGCTGGCTTCGGTAGGCTTCAGGCGCGGCGCTTGCGCGTCCACATCGTTATTTCTTTTCCCTGAGTTCACGCCGCAGGATCTTGCCGACCGGCGTTTTCGGCAGGCCGGTGCGAAACTCGATCACCCGGGGCTGCTTGTAGCCGGTGAGGTTGGCGCGGCAGTATTCGCGGATCCGCTCTTCGGTGAGGCTGGCGTCTTTCCTCACGATCACCAGTTTCACCGCTTCGCCGGTTTTCTCGTCGGGCACGCCGACCATCGCGCACTCCAGCACGCCGTCGAGCATGGCCACCACCTCCTCGACTTCGTTCGGGTACACGTTGAAGCCGCTCACCAGCACCATGTCTTTCTTGCGATCGACGATTATGAAGAAGCCGCGCTCGTCCACCGTGCCGACGTCCCCGGTCTTGAAGAAGCCGTCCGCGGTCATGGCTTGCGCGGTTTCATCGGGCCGCTGCCAATACCCGGCCATCACCTGCGGGCCCTTGACGGCGATCTCGCCGCGTTGGCCCGGCGGCACTTCCCGGCCCTCGTCGTCCAGCAGCTTCATGTAGGTGTTGGGCAAGGGGACGCCGATGGTGCCGGTGAATTCCGTGCTGGTGGTCGGATTGCAGCTCACCGAGGGTGAAGTTTCCGACAGGCCATAGCCTTCGCAGATCGGGCAACCGGTCTTGTCGAGCCACAACTTGGCCACCGCGCCTTGAACGGCCATGCCCCCGCCCACCGACACCTTGAGGTGGGACCAGTCGACCTTGTTGAAGTCGGGGTGGTGCGCCAGGCCGTTGAACAGCGTGTTCACCGCCGGAAAGCTGTGGAAGGTCTGCTTCGACAACTCTTTCAGCACGGCGGGCAGGTCGCGCGGATTGGGGATCAGGATCAACCTGCCACCGGTGCGCATCGACAGCATCATGCAGCAGGTGAACGCGAAGATGTGATACAGCGGCAAGGCGCAGACGGTGGTCAGTTGCTCACCGCCGCCCGTCACCTGGTCGAGCACCGGCTGGTTGAACGCCTCCGACTGCAGCAGGTTGGCGATGATGTTGCGATGTAGGAGCACCGCACCCTTGGAGATGCCGGTGGTGCCGCCCGTGTATTGCAGCACCGCGATGTCGTCGCTCTTGAGCTCAGGCTGCGTGAACGGCGCCTTCATCCCTTGCGCGATCGCCTGGTTGAAGCGCACCGCGCCCGGCAGGTTGTACGCCGGGACCATCTTCTTCGCCTTGCGCACGACGTAGTTGACGACAGTCCCTTTCAAGGCGCCGAGCAAGTCGCCCATCGCCGCGAGCACCACGTGCTGGACCGAGGTCGCGCCTATGCATTGCTGCAGCGTGTGGCCGAAGTTCTCCAGGATGATGATCGCCTTCGAACCCGAGTCCTTGAGCTGGTGCTCCAGTTCGCGCGGCGTATACAGCGGGTTGACATTGACCACCACCAGGCCGGCCCTGAGGATCGCGGCGACGGCCACCGGATACTGCGGCACGTTGGGCATCATCACCGCGACGCGGTCGCCACGGACCAGCCCGAGGCGCTGCAGGTACGCGGCCAGCGCGCGGCTGAGCGCATCGGTCCGGGCGTAGGTGAACTCCTTGCCCATGAAGCTGTAAGCCCGGCGCTGCGCATGCTTGTGGAAACTCTCGTCCATCAGTTGCACGAGCGAGACGTACTGCGCCGGATCGATGTCGGCGGGGACGCCCGGCGAGTAGTAACGCAGCCAGGGGCGTTCACTCAAGTCGCTCATCATCTCTTCTCCAGTTGCGCAGCTGCGCCGGCCACGGCGGGACTATTCGATGGCTTTGCCCATGTCTTCGACCACCTTCTTGGCGTCGCCGAACACCATCATGGTCTTGTCCATATAGAACAGTTCATTGTCCAGGCCGGCGTAACCCGCGGCCCTCGAACGCTTGTTCACGATCACGGTCTTGGCCTTGTAGGCTTCGAGGATCGGCATGCCATAGATCGGGCTGCCTTTTTGCAGCGCGGCCGGGTTCACGACGTCATTGGCGCCCAGCACGATCGCGACGTCGGCCTGGCCGAATTCGCCGTTGATGTCTTCCATCTCGAAGACCTGGTCGTAGGGCACTTCGGCCTCGGCCAGCAGCACGTTCATGTGGCCCGGCATCCGGCCGGCGACGGGATGGATCGCGTACTTCACGCTGATCCCCCTTTCGGTCAGCTTGGTGGCGAGTTCCTTCACCGCGTGCTGGGCCCGCGCCACCGCGAGGCCGTATCCGGGAACGATGATCACCGTCTCGGCGTTGGACAGCACGAACGCGGCGTCGTCCGCGCTGCCGCTCTTGACCGGGCGCTGAACGGCGCCGGCCGCCGCAGGCGTGCCGCCTTCGCCGCCGAAGCCGCCCAGGATCACGTTGAAGAACGAGCGATTCATCGCCTTGCACATGATGTACGAGAGGATCGCGCCCGAGCTGCCGACCAGCGAGCCGGCGATGATCAGCATCGCGTTATTGAGCGAGAAGCCGATGCCTGCCGCCGCCCAGCCCGAGTAGCTGTTGAGCATCGAGACCACCACCGGCATGTCGGCGCCGCCGATCGGAATGATGATCAGCACGCCCATCACGAACGCGAGGGCCAGCATCGCGAAGAAGGCGGCCCAGCTCCCTGTGAACATGAAGGCCAGGCCCAAGGCGACCGTCAGCAGACCGAGCACCAGATTCAGCTTGTGCTGCCCGGGGAACACCACGGGCGCGCCCTTGAACAAGCGGAACTTGTAGGTGCCCGACAGCTTGCCGAACGCGATCACCGAACCGCTGAAGGTGATCGCGCCGATCGCCGCTCCCAGAAACAGCTCCAGCCGATTGCCGGAAGGAATCGGCTCGCCCTTGGCCACGATGCCGAACGCATAGGGCTCCGCCACCGCAGCGACCGCGATGAAGACCGCCGCCAGGCCGATCATGCTGTGGAAGAACGCGACCAGCTCCGGCATCTTGGTCATCTCCACGGTGCGAGCCCGCCATGCGCCATACGCGCCGCCGACGACCAGCCCGAGCAGCACCCACATCATGCCGCGCGCACTCGCGGACAGCTCGACGATCAACGCCGCCGTGGTGAGCGCGGCGATCGCCATGCCGATCATCCCGAACAGGTTGCCCCGCATCGAGGTGGTGGGATGCGACAGGCCCTTGAGCGCCTGGATGAAGCAGACGGACGCCGCCAGGTACAGCAGCGTGACGAGGTTCATGCTCATTTCACGTCCTTCTCGGCCGCGGGCGCTTTTTTCTCTTTCTTCTTGAACATCTCCAGCATCCGCCGCGTCACCAGGAAGCCGCCGAAGATGTTCACCGAGGCCAGCGCCACGGCGAGCACGCCCATGCTCTTGCCCAAGGTGGTTTCGGTGAGCGCGGCCGCCAGCATCGCGCCCACGATGACGATCGCGGAGATCGCGTTGGTCACCGCCATCAGCGGCGTGTGCAAGGCGGGCGTCACGTTCCACACCACGTGATAGCCGACGTAGATGGCCAGCACGAAGATGATCAGGTTGATGACGGTGTGGGAGACTTCCATGGCGCTTTCCTCTTCTCTCTCTAATCAGTTGGGGACAGAGCTGAAGGTCTGTCCCGCAAAGAAAATCATTTTTTCTTGACTTCGCCGTTTTGCGCCATCAGGCAGGCGGCCACGATGTCGTCGTTCAAGTCGATGTTCAGCTGGCCTTCCTTGGTGATGATCAGCTTGAGGAAGTCGAGCACGTTGCGTGCGTAGAGCGAAGACGAATCGGCGGCGACCAGCGCAGGCAGGTTGGTCTCGCCCACCAGCGTCACGCCGTGCTTGGTGACCGTCCGGCCAGGCTCGGTCAGCGGGCAGTTCCCGCCCTGCGGCGCCGCCAGGTCGACGATGACCGAACCCGGTTTCATCGCGCGCACCATTTCCTCGGTGACCAGCACCGGCGCCGCTCGCCCCGGAATGAGGGCCGTGGTGATCACCACGTCCGCTTGCGCCACGCGCTTGGCGACCTCGGCTTTTTGCCGGTCCAGCCAGCTCTGGGGCATCGGCCGCGCATAGCCGCCCACGCCTTCGGCGGCTTCCTTTTCTTCCTGGGTTTCGTACGGCACGTCGATGAATTTCGCGCCCAGCGATTCCACCTGTTCCTTCACGCTGGGCCGAACGTCCGAAGCCTCGATGACCGCGCCCAGCCGCTTGGCCGTCGCGATGGCCTGCAGGCCGGCGACCCCGACGCCCAGGATCACCACCCGCGCCGCTTTCACCGTGCCGGCCGCGGTCATCAGCATCGGAAAGAAGCGCTGATAGAGGTTGGCGGCGATCATCACCGCCTTGTAGCCGGCGATGTTGGCCTGCGAGCTCAGCACATCCATGCTCTGCGCGCGCGTGGTACGTGGCGCGGCTTCCAGAGCGAAGCCGGTGAGCCGGGCGGCCGCCAGTCGTTGCAGCCCCGCGGCATCGAAGGGATTGAGCATGCCCACCAAGGTCGCACCCGGCTTCATCAAGCCGGCTTCGCTTTCGGACAGGTTGCGCACCTTGAGCACCAGTTCGCAGGCGAAGGCCCCGGCCGCGTCGGTGATTTCCGCGCCGACCGCCTGATAAGCCTCGTCCGTCGCGCTGGCGGCAACGCCCGCGCCCGACTGGATCCGCAGCACGTGACCTTGGGCCTTGAGTTTCTTGGCCGTCTCGGGGGTGACGGCAACGCGGGTTTCACCCGTCGTGGATTCGGCGGCAACGCCAATCTGCATGGACGGCTCTCCTCGGGTGCTTCAGTTGTAAGTACTTTCTGGCCGCGAGCTTACATGATGCGCAGCGCGGCCTTGCCGAATCGCGAAATTTGCCCGCTCCGCCTTTCAATTGGCTGGACTGTCACCATCTGCCCCCGATGTCCCCCGCCTATCTCCTCGGGCTGTCCACGGCCCTTCACGTGTATGTCGGCGCGCGCCTTCTTCCCGCCTTCCACGCGCCGTGGGCGGCCGCAGCACTGACGCTGCTGCTGATCGTCTCGACCCTGTTCGTTCCGCTGGGCATGCTGGCCCGCCGCTATACGAAGCCGCCCGTTTCGGATTCGTTGGCCGCGATCGGCCTGCTGTTCATGGGCCTGTTCTCCTCGCTGCTGGTGCTGACCGCGCTGCGCGACGTGGCGCTGCTGCTGCTTTGGCTGGCGAGCCTGGCCGCTCCCGGAGCGATTGGCCTTGCCACGGTGCGCGACGCCACCGGGATTGCGGTGCCGCTGCTGGCGCTGTTCATCACCTTGATCGGCTTCTGGAATGCACGGCGGACCGCGGGCGTCGTCACGGTGAGGGTGCCCCTGCGCGGTCTGCCGCAAGCGCTCGAAGGCTTCCGGATCGTGCAGATCAGCGACATCCACGTTGGCCCGACGATCCGCCGCAGCTACATCGAAGGCATTGTCGAGGCCGTGAACCGGCTCAAGCCCGATCTGGTGGCCATCACCGGCGACCTGGTCGACGGGCCGGTGCCCGAGCTGAGCGCGCATGTCGCGCCGCTCGCCCGCCTGCTCTCGAAGCACGGCAGTTTCTTCGTCACCGGCAACCACGAGTACTACTCAGGCGTGCTGCCCTGGTTGGTGGAGCTCAAGCGCCTGGGCATCAAGGTGCTGCACAACGAGCACGTCGTCATAGAACGCGGCGGCGCTACGCTGGTACTGGCCGGCGTGCCCGACTACAACGCCGGCCATTTCGACGAAAGCCACCGCAGCAAACCGCAGCAGGCGATGGCGGGCGCGCCCGAAGACGCGGGGGCCCGGGTGCTGCTGGCTCATCAGCCACGCAGCGCCCCGGCCGCGGCGCAGGCCGGCTTCGATCTGCAGCTGTCGGGCCACACGCATGGCGGCCAGTTCCTGCCTTGGAATTTCTTCGTGCGCTTCCAGCAACCGTTTACTGCCGGGCTGCACCGGCTCGGTCGGATGTGGGTCTACGTCAGCCGTGGAACGGGGTATTGGGGCCCACCGAAGCGCTTTGGCGCCCCGTCGGAGATCACCGAGCTCATGCTGGTGGCGGCGACCGCCTGAGTCCTACACGGACGCGGGGCTTCGTCCCACATGGCTGAGGTTGGGGCAAGCCAAAAACTGACCGTATGGCACGTCCCGCATCCCTCACCTCCCCCCTGACCGGCGCCCGCGCCAGCAACGTCAACTACCTCGGCGCGGCGCGCAGCCGCCGCAAATTCGAGCTGTTCTATCCAGACGGTTTCGAGGATGAGACCTACCAGGTCGCCGAACGCTCCTACAAGGAACGCGCCCACCTCGAGTGGCAATCCGAACTCGGCCCCGCCGAATTCCGCAAACTGCTCGCCCGCGGCGAGTTCCGCCAGATCGCCGACGCGGCCGTGCGCATCGAGTCGCGCACCAACCTGCTGTTCTCGTTCGAGAAGATGGCCTTGCGCGATGCCGTGAAGACGCAGGCAGGCGCCCGGCTGTTCGCGACCGAGCTCTATGCGTTTCTCTGGGGCCGTGGTTCGCCGCATCGCAAGTTCGAAGACTGGGTGCAGGCGGTGGCCGACCTGCCGCGCCGGCAGACCCGCGTGCTCACCTGGCCGCTGGTCACGGTGTTCGGCTTTCTCGCCCGGCCCGACAAGCACCTGTTCTTGAAGCCGATGGTCACCCGCAAGGCGGCGCAGGCCTACGGCTTCGACTTCGCTTACCGGCCCCAGCCCGCCTGGGCCGTCTATCAGTCGCTCCTGACCTTTGCCGCGATCCTGCGGCGCGACCTGGACCGCAAGCCAGGCTTCAAGGCGCGGGACATGATCGACGTCCAGTCCTTCATCTGGGTTCAGGGTTCGGAGGAATACGAACCGTAGGGCCATCGGCCACCACCGGACGCCGGGCGGCGCGCGCGCTGCGAACCACGGCGCAAGACCAGGTTTCCTGCAGCAGCGGCAGCAGGTTGAAGGCGACCGACAGCAGCAGCCCGACCCGTAGCAAAGCGGGCGGCAAGGGATCGGCTCTCAGGCGCAGCGCCCAGTCGCGCGCCTCCTCGCCAATGCCCACCAGCGCCAACGCCTGAGGCCAGGCAAACGCAGCCAGCAGCGCGAGCGAAAGCAGCGGCAGGATTTCCAGGAAGCTGTGCACCATCTGCTCGAAGGGCCCGACGTCGCGCAGCAAGGTGCTGTAGTGAAGGTCCCAATACACCGTCAGCTCGTGCACCAGGAACACGGCGAACACGAGCACCAGGACGGCGGCGTTGATCTCCAGCAGCGCCACTGCCACCATCGCCACGCCGATCTCGGCGAACATCAGCAGGTGCAGCAGGTTCTCTTTGAGTCCGCTGGTCAACGCGATGCCGGTGCGGCGATGGCAGGCCCAATCCGCGAAGCCCGCCACCACCCACAATGGAAACACCACGTAGAGGAGGATGAAACGGGCCTGTTCCGGCATGCGGATCATTGTGTCCGATCCGGGCTCGGCCGTGGGGCCGCGGGGCGCCTCGGCGTGCCCATAATGCGCGGATGCACAAACGATGGAAACCGAGCGTCACGGTGGCCGCGATCATCGAGCAGGGCGGCCGCTTCCTGCTGGTGGAGGAAGAAACCAGCGAAGGCCTGAAGCTCAACAATCCGGCGGGCCATCTCGAACCCGGCGAGTCGCCCGCCGACGGCTGCGCGCGCGAGGCGCTCGAAGAGACCGCGTACGCATTCCAGCCGACCGAATTGCTGGGCGTCTATATTTCGCGCTTCCAGCGCGCGCCCACCGGCGAGGACGTCACCTACTTGCGGTTTGCCTTCAGTGGCCGCCTGGGCGCGCACCATCCCGAGCGGCCCCTGGACACCGGCATCGTGCGCACCTTGTGGATGACGGCCGACGAAATCCGCGCCTGCGCGCCGCGCCACCGCAGCCCCCTGCTGCTGCGCTGCCTGGAAGACTACCTGGCGGGAATTCGCTACCCGCTCTCCGCGATCTATACCGAGCCGGGCGTGACACGCAGCTCGCCCTCGGTGGAGGTGAATCCATGAACACCGAAAGCTCGAACCTGCAGGATTGGGTCGGCCGCACAGAAACTGTCGAGGACGTCGTGACGGCGACCCCGTGCGCCGGCCTGGCTGCCACCCTGGATTACGAGCCGATGCGGCCCGCACCGGGCACGCCCTTGCCTTATCTATGGCACTGGCTGTATTTCCTGCCGCTGCATCGCCAGTCGGAGATCGGCGCGGACGGCCACCCGCGGCGCGGCAGCTTTCTTCCGCCGGTGCCACTGCCCCGCCGCATGTGGGCCGGCAGCCAGCTCAGCTTTCATTCGCCGATCCGCGTGGGCGATGCCGTGCGGCGGGTGTCGACCATCGATGGCGTGCGCGAGAAAAGCGGTCGCACCGGGGCGCTGGTGTTCGTCAAGGTCAAGCACGAGGTGTTCTGCAATGCAAACACCGATGCGGCGCTGACCGAGTTTCACGACATCGTCTATCGCGGGGCCGCCCAACCAGGGGACGCCGCTCCCGCGCCGCAACCGGCGCCCGCATCCTTCAAGTGGCAACGCACCATCGCCCCGGATGACGTGCTGCTGTTTCGCTATTCGGCGTTGACGTTCAACGGCCACCGCATCCATTACGACCGCCGCTACGTGACCGAAGTGGAGGGCTATCCGGGCCTGATCGTGCACGGCCCGCTGATCGCGACCTTGCTGATGGACCTGCTGCGCCGTGAGTTGCCGCAGGCGCAAGTGCGCGGATTCGAATTTCGCGCGATCCGTCCCACCTTCGACCTGCATCCCTTCAGCGTCTGCGGCGAGCCCGCTGCGGACGGAAAGTCGGTGCACCTGTGGGGCCGCGACCATGAGGGCTGGCTGACGATGGACGCCACCGTCACCCTGGCCTGATCGCAGGCTGCATCAAGAACAAGGAAAGCATCATCATGGCCGCCAGCATCATCGACTCCAGCATCTTTCAAGGCATCTTCACCAGCGAGCCGATGCGCCGCATCTGGTCCGACGAGAGCCGCACCCAGAAATACCTCGACATCGAAGCCGCGCTGGCCCGCGTGCAGGGGCGGCTCGGCCTGATCCCTCAGCATGCGGCCGACGAGATCGTGCGGCATTGCCACCTCGAGCAGATCGACTTGGCCAAGCTGCGCGAACAAACGGAGCGCATCGGCTATCCGATCCTGGGCGTCGTTTCGCAGCTCAACGCGCTGTGCAAGGACAAGCTGGGCGAATACTGCCATTGGGGCGCGACCACGCAGGACATCACCGACACCGCGACGGTGCTGCAGATTCGCGAGTCGCTGGAAATCGTGGACGCGGAGCTGACCGCGATTTCCGCCGCGCTGGCCAAGCTGGCGCGCAAGCATCGCGACACCCCGATGATCGGCCGCAGCAATCTGCAGCAGGCGATTCCCGTGACCTTCGGCTACAAGATGGCCGGCTTGCTCGCCGCCATCGAACGGCATCGCGAGCGGCTGGCGCAGCTGCGCCCGCGCGTGCTGGTAGGCGAGTTCGCGGGCGCTGCGGGCACGCTGGCTTCGCTTGAGAATGGCGCGATGGAAACGCAGGCCGGGCTGATGCGGGAACTCGGGCTCGGGCAGCCGCTCATTGCATGGCATACCGTGCGCGATTCCATCGCCGAGGTGGGGGCCTTTCTCGGCCTGGTGGGCGGCACGCTCGGCAAACTGTCGATGGACGTCAAGCTGATGATGCAGACCGAGGTGGGCGAGGTTTATGAGCCTTACTACCACGGCCGCGGCTCGAGCAGCACCATGCCGCAAAAGCGCAACCCGATTTCATCGTGCTACATCCATGCCGCCATCTCGGTGGTGCGGCAGCATTCGGCGGCGCTGATGGATGCGATGGTGGCGGACCACGAACGCTCCACCGGGCCGTGGCAGATCGAATGGATCGTGCTGCCCGAGACTTTCTGCCTGATGGCCGGTGCGCTGAAGCAGTCACGCGTGGTGGTGGAAGGTCTGGAAGTGGACGAAGCGCGGATGCGCCAGAACATCGACATCACGCAGGGCCTGGTGATGTCCGAAGCCGTGATGATGGGTCTGGGCCCGTTCATCGGCCGCGAGTACGCACACGACCTGGTCTACGACATCTGCCGCGAGGCGGTGAAGAGCGGCCGGCATTTGCTGGACCTGCTGGTCGAGCACCCGGAGATCAATCGCCACGTGGACCGCGCTGCGCTGGCGCGCATGTTCGATCCCGCAAATTACCTCGGCCAGTCTGGCGTGATGGTGGACCGGGTGCTGGCCAGCCTCTAGGGCCTGTTCACACTATCTATTCGGAGCCGGCGGCAAACGGCTTGGGCTGACGTCGTTCGATCTGGTACTTCAGCAAGGCCGCGCTGCGATAAACCGCGTGCGCGAACTTTCCGTACGGCAGCGTGAGGAACAGCGCCATCACCACGCCAAGATGCACCGCCAGCAGAGTTGGCATCGCGGGGCCATCGCGCCAGAGCAGCAAGGCGAGACCCGTGAGGCTGCTGAAAAACAGCAGCGCGATGAAGCCGAGGTCCATCGGCTTTTGCTGCGGATCGCCATGCGCCGGATCGCGCCGCAGGTTCAACCAGAGCAATCCCGCCGGCCCCACCAGCAGGCCGACACCTCCGAGCGTGCCCAGCAGCACCGGCAAGCTGCGAATCGGATACGGCGCATGCCGACCGAAAGCGTAGTGGTACAGCGTTGCGACACAAGTGGCCGCGAAGCAAAGCATGAAGCCGTAGAAGGTGGCGTGATGAAAGCGCCGCCGCGCCAGGGTGAAGGCGTCGCTCGATTCGTTGCAGCCGTCGCCGTGGCCGCCGTCCAGGTATTTCAAGGTGAGCGCGTCATGAGCCGCCTGTGCCGCGGCCTGGCCCGTCTTCGCTGAGCTGGAGCCGGCGCGCTTGGGCGCCTGCCTGCATGCCTGCCAGTACGCGCCGCCGCACGAGTTCGCGGTGAACGTGCCCAAAGCGATGGCGCAAGTGCGCGTGCAGACCTAT
>JAQGMT010000136.1 GCA_028292185.1 Ramlibacter sp.
GCAAGATCGATCCGCTGATTGGCCGCGAGTACGAGGTCGAGCGCGTGATCCAGATCCTGTGCCGGCGCCGCAAGAACAACCCGCTGCTGGTGGGTGAAGCCGGCGTGGGCAAGACCGCGATCGCCGAAGGCCTGGCCTGGCGCATCACCCAGAAGGAAGTGCCGGAGATCCTGGCCGACTCCCAGGTGTATTCGCTGGACATGGGCGCGTTGCTGGCGGGAACCAAGTACCGCGGCGATTTCGAGCAGCGCCTCAAAGGCGTCCTCAAGTCGCTCAAGGACAAGCCGAATGCCATCTTGTTCATCGACGAGATCCACACGCTGATCGGCGCCGGCGCGGCCTCCGGCGGCACGCTGGACGCGTCCAACCTGCTGAAGCCGGCGCTCTCGAGCGGCCAGCTCAAATGCATCGGCGCGACCACGTTCACCGAGTACCGCGGCATCTTCGAAAAGGACGCCGCGCTGTCTCGCCGTTTCCAGAAAGTGGACGTGGTGGAGCCGAGCGTGCAGGAGACGATCGAAATCCTGAAGGGATTGAAGTCGCGCTTCGAGGAACACCACAGCGTCAAGTACGCGGTGGCGGCCCTGCAGGCGGCGGCGGAGCTGTCGGCCAAGTACATCAACGACCGGCACCTGCCGGACAAGGCCATCGACGTGATCGATGAGGCCGGCGCGGCCCAGCGCATCCTGCCGGTGGGCAAGCGCAAGAAGACGATCACCAAGACCGAGGTCGAGGAGATCGTGGCCAAGATCGCGCGCATTCCGCCCGCCAACGTGTCGAACGACGACCGCGGCAAGCTGCAGAACCTCGAGCGCGACTTGAAGAGCGTGGTGTTCGGCCAGGACAAGGCCCTGGAAGTGCTCGCCGCGTCCGTGAAGATGGCGCGCTCGGGCCTGGGCAAGGGCGACAAGCCGATCGGCTCGTTCCTGTTCTCCGGTCCCACCGGGGTCGGCAAGACCGAAGCGGCCAAGCAGCTCGCCTACATCATGGGCATCGAGCTGATCCGCTTCGACATGTCGGAGTACATGGAACGGCACGCGGTGTCGCGCCTGATCGGCGCGCCTCCGGGCTACGTCGGTTTCGACCAGGGTGGCCTGTTGACCGAAGCCATCACGAAGAAGCCGCACGCGGTGCTGCTGCTCGACGAAATCGAGAAGGCGCACCCGGACATCTTCAACGTGCTGCTGCAGGTGATGGACCACGGCACGCTGACCGACAACAACGGGCGCAAGGCCGACTTCCGCAACATCATCATCATCATGACGACGAATGCGGGCGCGGAATCGCTGAACAAGACCGTGATGGGCTTCACCAACGTGCGCGAAGCGGGCGACGAGATGGCCGACATCAAGCGCCTGTTCACGCCGGAGTTCCGCAACCGCCTCGACGCGACGGTGAGCTTCAAGGCGCTGGACGAGACGGTCATCCTGCGGGTGGTCGACAAGTTCCTGCTGGTCCTCGAGCAGCAGTTGGCCGAGAAGAAGGTGGAAGTCACCTTCACCGACCAGTTGCGCAAGCACCTGGCCAAGAAGGGTTTCGATCCGCTGATGGGCGCGCGGCCGATGCAGCGGCTGATCCAGGACACGATCCGTCGGGCCTTGGCCGACGAGCTGCTGTTCGGGCGGCTCACCGATGGCGGCCGCCTCACGGTGGACATCGAGCTGAAAACCGACGAAAAGGGCGCGGACACTTCCGAAGTGCTGCTGGACATCCAGCCGCTGCCGAAGAAGGAAGGCAAGGCCCGGCCAGAGCCCGAAGAAGTCGCCAGCGACGGCGGCAATTAACGAGGGCCATAAGAAGGCCGCCACAGGCGGCCTTGTCCGTGTGGAAAGCCGCCCTTCAGGCGGCTTTCCTCTTTCAGGACCCGAGCCCCTATCAGGCTCCTAGTCCGGATACTTCATTCGCTGGACCAGCGCGTCGAAACGAGGATCGGCGCGCAAGGCCTTCCAGCGCGGATCCAGGCGCAGCCAGACGAGCCAGTGCGAGCGCTCCTCGAATGCTTTTTCAAGCCACTGAAAGGCTTCATCCTTTTCACCCAGCCCTGCGTGCACCAAGGCAAACCCATAAGCGGTCACGAAACGGCGCGACGACAACTGGTGCATTTCACGCAGCATGTCACGCGCGTCCGCGCTCTTTCCCATCACGCCGCTGGTGAATCCTCGGGCCGCCATGAGTACCGGCCATTCGCGCTCGGACTTTTCCGCATGCGAAGTCTCTTGCATGGCTTCTTCAAGCTTCCCCACTTCGAGCAGTGAGCGGGCGAGCCACAGGTGCGCCAGCGCGAAGTCCGGCTTCATGCCGAGAACGGCCTGCAATTGCGCAATGGCCTCTTCATATCGGCCCGCGTAATAGTGGTGGAAACCGACGTCGGTGTTGATCGCCAGCGACAGCGGATCGAGCCGGTGCGCGGTTTCCACCTCGCTTTGGGCTTCGTCCGGCCTGCCGGCGGCACGGAGGTAAACCGCGCGCCACTGGTGCGTGATGGCATCGTTCGGGCTCAGGTCGAGGGCGCGCTGAAATTCCTCCGCTGCGCCGGCCCAGTCCCAGTCGAAGTAGAACTTGATGTAGGCAAGAGCCGCGTGTGCTTGCGCCAGTGAGGGGTCCAGCTTCAGCGCCTTGAGCGCGTAGGGCCGGGCGACCGGGAATGTGCTGACCGGGGGCATATGGCCCAGGTAGCCCAAGGTGGTATGGGTATCGGCCAGCGCCGCGTACGCGAGCGCGAAGTCCGGGTCCAGCTCGACGGCCCGCTCGAAATGGCTTATCGCCCGTTGCAGCCCCGGCTCCGACCTCTGGCTCCACAGGAACCGGCCTTGTAAGTACTCTTTGTACGCTTCGGCGTTGACCGTGTGAGCGGCCTGAGCCGACGCCTCGTTGCGGTCCGGCTGGGCCATGCGAGCTCCCGCGCCCAGATCGGCGGCGATGCGATCGTGCACGGCGGGCAGCACCCAGGCTGACACTCCGAGCACCAGTGCCGCCACGCCCACCAGCGCAGCAACATGCGAACCTTGCATTCGGCGTCGCGGCCTGTTCGGCAGGTGCGTGTGAGGCGCTTGTTCCAGGGTCACAGGCGCGTTGAAGCGGTAGCCTTGTCGAGGAACCGTTTCGATCCAGTCGCGATCGCCGGACACGGCCAAGGCTTTGCGCAAAGCAGACATGTTGACCGTCAGGTTCACTTCTTCGACCACCAGGCCCGGCCAGACCTTTTGCAGCAGCACGTCCTTGGTGAGCAAATGGCCCGCGTCGCTCACCAGGGCCACCAGCATATCGAAGGCCTTTCCGGTGATGGCAACGGGGGCCCCGCGATGGGAGAGCGAGCGCTCGCGCGGGACGAGTGTGAAGTCGCCGAAGCGGTAAACCTCGCGCTCGTCAGTTGGCATGGCAAGCCTGGCGGGTAATAGGCGATTTGCAGGAAATAACCAGCAGCTTCGCAGGGACGACCGCGCTGCGGGTAAGCACGATTTTAGGGGCCGGGATGTGCCGGCGCAAACCCTCAAGGAGCTCACATGAACCGGATCAAGCAACACTCGCTTTTCATGGCAGTAGCCGCTGCCTGCAGCTTTGCCAACACGGCAGGCGCCGCAACAGAGGACGAGGTGCGCTCGGCGTTCGAAAAATTCGTGCAGGTTCAGAACGCGCACGACGCGAAGGGGCTGGAGTCGCTCTTGGCCGACTCGGGCCAAGTCCTCTGGATCACCCGCGGAACGGCAATTTGGGGCCGCGAGGCCGTACTGCAGCGCTTCTCACAGCTTTACCAGGGCACGTGGAAGCTGGAGCCGGAGTGGTCTGCGTTTCGCGTCGTGCCGCTCGGCGCCGACACGGCGCAACTGGTGGTGCCGGTCCAGTTCACCACGGGCGCTTCCGGACAAACGCCCTCCGTGGCAAGAATGTTCCTGAATCAGACCCTGATGAAGACCAGCAGCGGTTGGCGCGTGGTGAGCATCCTGCCGATTGCGGCCGCCGCGCCTTGAGCCGGGTTGCGCCGCGGGCCCAGCGCGTCGATGCTGGGCTGCATCGCACGCCTGTGGATGTTCAAGGCTCTGGGCTCGCGGTCTTGCCCAGTGAATCGGACGCCGGCTCGAGCACCGCCAGCAAATCGGAGGTGGTGCGCAGGATGAGGCCGGCGCCGGCCCGGCGCAGCTCGCTCTCGGTGCCGAAGCCGCACAGCACGCCCACGGTTTGCGCGCCGGCGGAAACGCCGGTGCGAATGTCGATCGTCGTGTCGCCGATCATCAGGCACTCCTCGGGTTTTACTGCCATGGCCTCGGCGGCGTAGAACAGCGGCTCGGGGTGCGGCTTCATGCGGCGGGTGGTCTGGGCGCCGACCACGGCCTTGAAGAGGTGGTCCACTTCGTAGTGTTCGAGGAATCGCTGCACGCGCGGCGCGCCGCCGGTGCTGATCGTGCACATGGGATAGCGGTGCGCAAGCTTTTTCAGCATCTCCCGCACGCCG
The DNA here is from genome assembly GCA_028292185.1 of Ramlibacter sp. GTDB lineage: Bacteria > Pseudomonadota > Gammaproteobacteria > Burkholderiales > Burkholderiaceae_C > Ramlibacter. The sequence goes on from JAQGMT010000136.1 coordinate 4,451, forward strand.
GCCACCATCTCGTGGGGAACCTCGTCCAGCGCCTCCAGGTTGCGGGTGTTCGCCGGATCGAGCCCGCGGCGCTTCGCCGCTTGCAGCCGCGTCCGCAGCCGCGACACCGGGGCGTCGAGCCCGAGCCTGTCGAGCAGGGCGTAGGCTGCATGCACCGGCGTTTCCGCGCCCATCACCGTTTGCCGGCCGAGGCGCTCTGCGCGTCGTCCGCTGACCATCGGCAGCTTGTCGAGGATGGCCGCGATCTGCGCCACCAGATGGTCGTCGGTGTCCGCGATCGTTCCGTCCACATCGAAACACAGCGCCCGCACCCGGGCGAGCTCGAGCGCCATCAGCCGAGCAGTTTCTGAACCAGCCGCCAGTGCTTGGGCTCGACCGGCGTGATGGACAGGCGGTTGCCCTTGCGCAGCACGATCAGATCCTCCAGACCCGGCGCGGCGCGCAACTCGGGCAGGCCGAGCGTGCGCGTCTTGCGCAGCACCTGCACGTCCACCAGCAGCCAGCGTGCTTCGGCGCGCTTGGACGCCGGGTCGTAGTACTTGGATTTCTTGTCGAACTGGGTCGGATCGGGATAGCAGGGCGACGCGACCCGGGCAAGGCCGACGATCCCCGGCTCGGCGCAGCTGGAGTGATAGAACAGCACGCCGTCGTCCACCCCCATTCCGTCGCGCATGAAGTTGCGTGCCTGGTAGTTGCGCACTCCCACCCAAGGCACGGTGGCGTTGGGCAGGGCCAATACGTCATCTACCGAGCATTCGGCCGGTTCCGACTTCATCAACCAATAGTTCATGGGCAAATTATCATGCGCCCATGATGCCTTCCTTGAAAGTCGCCGTGATGGGCGCCGGCGCCGTCGGCTGCTACTACGGCGGCATGCTGGCGCGCGCCGGCCACCCCGTTGTGCTGATCGGGCGCAGCCAGCACGTGGACGCCATCCGCCACGCCGGGCTGCACATGGAGACGAACACCTTCGACGGGCACATCCGCCTCCAGGCCAGCACCGAGGCCGCGGCGGCGCAAGGTGCCGGGCTCGTCCTGTTCTGCGTCAAGTCCACCGACACCGAGTCCGCCGGCGCGCAACTGCGTGCGCACCTGTCGCCGGGTGCACTGGTGCTGTGCCTGCAGAACGGCGTCGATAACGCCGACCGACTGCGTACGGTGCTGCCGCCGCGGCAGGTCGCGGCTGCGGTGGTCTACGTCGCCAGCGAGATGGCGGGTCCCGGTTACGTCAGGCACCATGGCCGCGGCGAGCTGGTGATCGAACCTTCGAGCGCGAGCACGGCCGTGGCACAGGCGCTGGTCGGCGCGGGCGTTCCGACCGAGATTTCCGACAACGTGCGCGGCGCCCTCTGGCTCAAGCTCATCATCAACTGCGCCTACAACGCCTTGTCCGCGATCACGCAGCGCCCTTATGGGGAAGTGGTGGCGGGCGAGGGTGTCAAGGACGTGATGCGCGGCGTGGTGGACGAATGCCTGGCCGTTGCGAAAGCGGAGGGAGTCGTCGTCGCAGGGGACGCGCATGCGGCCGTGCGAAAGATCGTCGAATCGATGCCCACCCAGTACTCATCGACGGCGCAGGACCTGGCGCGCGGCAAGAGAACCGAGATCGATTACCTCAACGGCCTGGTGGTGCGGCGTGGCGAGGCGCTGGGCATCGCCACGCCCGCCAACCGGGTGTTGTGGTCGCTGGTGAAACTGCTGGAGTCAAGGGTTCCCTAAAGAGACACCGGGAAGCGACTTCCCTGGGCGGCGCTGTTTACCCCAGGACCAGAGGCTTCATGGTCGAGCCCCACTGGTTGCCGCCACTTATGTTGGTCTGGGCATTCCAGCAGAACATACCGCGAATGGTCGGATGCGCCGCCTTGATTGCATTCCACTCACGAAGGCATTCGTCCAGCGTGAGCGCGTTGGTGTAGTCGTAGTTGGCCGAGAAGCCGACAGCGACCTTGCTGGCATCGCCCAGATGCGCAACCCACTGGTCGGTGTAGTTCTTGAGCGTGTTGGCGGGCTTGAACCCGGAGTAGTCGTAGTACTGGGGCGCCGCGTAGGTGAGCACACCGGCTTCTGACATGGCCGCGGTGAGGGTGCGGTCCCCGGGTGCATGCTGGGCGTCCGGGTTTGGCGGGCAGGTGACGGCAAAGTTCGAGCCGTACTGCGCAATCAACTGCTGGCAAATCCAAATCATCTCGCTCGGCGTGGAGCCGATGCCGCCCTCGAAATTGTTGAAGTCGATTCCGTCGACCCCGCCCAGAGCGGCGTAGATGCTCATGAACGACTTGACGAAGTTCTCGCTCTTGCTGCGCGTGTCGAAGTTGAAGCCGGCACTCGAGCCGCCCACGGTGAGAAGCACTTTCTGGCCACGAGCACGCACCTGCTGGATCTTGTCGGCGGAAATCTGCGACTCGCCCATATTGGGCATGTAGAACGTGCCGTCGCCCGTATTGTTGTAGGTCTCAAATCCACCCACGGGGTCCGTCAGCAGCGGCCCCTGAGGGCGGGCGTGGAATAGGTAGATGACGTTGAAGTCGAGCGGCACATCGGTGATCGGGTAGCTGGTGTCCCATGCGGTGAAGTAGCACGCCAGGATCTGCGAGGGCAATCCGGGGCCGGAAGGCAAGGCGGGGCTGGCTGGAGCTGCCATGGCCAGGGCGGATGCCCCGGGCGTCGCAGCATCCGTCGTAGAGCCACCGCCGCCGCCGCCACCGCAACCGGTAAGGACAAAGGCAGCCGCGGCAGAGCTGGAATGCAGGAAGAGACGTCTTTTCATTGCTAGGAATGGATGAGGCTTTTCGGGGCAGAGGGCCCGTGCATTGGCCTGTTGAAAGATGAGCTGTGGCTTTGACTGCGCTCGGGGAACCGGAACGGCCATAAGGCAGATCGGTTGAGTTGGGGCACGGCCTCAGCAAGAGGTTCGGACTGTAGTAGGAGGCGTCCCACAATTCGCAAAGCG
>JAQGMT010000025.1 GCA_028292185.1 Ramlibacter sp.
AGCCCACGCGCGTGCAATGCACCGCGCGAAACGCGGCCGGTGCGATGTGCAGCGAAGGACTACTTTCTGCCGAGCTTGCGATACACCGTCGCGCGGCTGATGCCCAGCATGCGCGCGGCTTGCACCACGTTGCCGCGCGCCTGATCCACCGCTTTGCGGATCAATGCGGTTTCGAGATCTTTCAGCGGCAGGTGCCCGTCAGCGGCAACGCGCGATGGGACTGACGCACCCGCTGCCAGGGGCAGGACCTGCAAGGTGAGCCCCGACCACAGCGGGACCTCGATCGGGTTGGGATTCTCCGCCGCGTCGAACAGCATCTCCCAGGGCATGGCGAACAACTCGCTGCAATGCACCGCGCCGAGCGAGGAGGTGCCCAGTTGCGAAATCATCTGACGCGCCGTCGCATTGACGGCCACCACTCCGCCATCGCGATCGAGGCAGACCAGGCCATCGCCGTCGCCGCCGATCGCGCGGCCGGGCCAGTTCAGGCGCAGTTGCAAAGCGTGCGGAAGGCTCAAGGCCAGCGCGTTCTCGATGCTGCGCGCGGACTGCGACACGAGGTGCTTGAGCTCAGGCCGCTCCGCGACTTCGATGCCCGTCAGGTCGAGCATTCCGACGCAATGTCCGTCCGGCCCGAACAGCGGCGCACCCGCGCAGCTGTAGACGCTGGTGTCGTCGAAGAAGTGCTCGCCCCGGTGCAGCCACACGGGATGCAACTCCGCCAGGACGGCCCCGATCGCGGTGGTCCCCACGGCGGGCTCGGACAAGTCGACGCCGATGCGGGTGATCAGGCGCGCCCTGCGGTCGGCGCGGTCAATTGGGCCATCGACGTCGACGACCACGCCTTGCGCATTGGTGAGGATGGCGAAATAGCGGCTGTGGGCGATCGCACGGCCCAGCTTTTCCAGCACCGGGCGCGCGGCCTCTCGCAGCGCGTGATTGGCCTCTTCAGTGCGGCGGGCGGCCTGCGCGGGAATCAAGTTGAAGGCGACGCGTTGGTCAGGGCGCTGGCCATTCGCAAGGCAGCGCCGCCACGAGCGCTCGATCCAGCCAAGCTCGGACCAGCCCTCGAGCATCACTTCATGCGCCGGGCGGTTTTCGGCCATGACGGCACGTCGGGCGCGCGCGATCTGGCCCAGCCTTTGCTGTTCGGGGGAACTCGGACCGGCGTTCATGGAAGAGATGCAGCGAGTTTTATTCGGGGCGGGGAGAGCGCATTGTTCCATTTTGAGAATTTCCTGCACAGCCACCGCGCGGTCTAGGGTTTCGCCTAGGTAGGGGCACTTGCGCCGGTTCAACAATGGGCCGCGCCAACCCCTACAGGAGACCGCCATGCAGGTGCAATTCAAAGTCAACGGCAAGGCAAAAAGCCTGGACCTTTCCCCCAACACCTTGCTCGTGGATGCCTTGCGAGAGCACCTGCATCTGACGGGCACGCACGTCGGTTGTGACACGGCGCAATGCGGCGCCTGCACGGTGATCGTGAATGGGCGGGCGGTGAAGTCGTGCAACACGCTGGCCGTGCAGCAGCAAGGGGCTGAGATCACCACCATCGAAGGCATTGCAGCGCCCGATGGAACCATGCACCCGATGCAGGCCGCCTTCAAGGAGTGCCATGGCCTGCAATGCGGCTTCTGCACGCCGGGCATGGTGATGAGCGCCATTGACCTGTGCACGCACAACCCAAATGCCAGCGAGAGCGAAGTGCGCGAACTGCTCGACGGCAACTTCTGCCGCTGCACGGGTTACCAGAACATCGTCAAAGCCGTGTTGATGGGTGGCGAGGCGATGTCGGTCAAGCCGGCCGCCGCCACCGCCGCATAAGGAGAATCACCATGGGCGCACCCGACTTCGCAACCCTGCCGCACATCGGCGAGGCTCTCAAGCGCAAGGAAGACTACCGCTTCCTCACCGGCGCCGGCCAGTACACCGACGACGTCAACCTCGCCAACCAGGCGCACGCGGTGTTCGTGCGTTCGCCGCACGCGCACGCGAACCTCAATTCGGTGGACACGTCGGCCGCGCTGCAGATGCCGGGTGTGATCGGCATCATCACCGGCAAGGACATCGAAGGCAAGATGGGCGGGCTGCCTTGCGGGTGGCTGATCAACAATCCCGACGGCACGCCGATGAAGGAGCCGATGCACCCGATCCTCGCGATCAAGAAGGTGCGCTATGTCGGCGACCACGTGGCGATGGTCGTCGCCGAGACGGCGGAGCAGGCGCGCAATGCGGCGGAGGCGGTGGTGGTCGATTACGACGTGCTGCCCGCCGTCGTGAGCGTGTCGGACGCCGCGAAGAAGCAAACGGGCGTGACGCTGCACGACGAGGCGCCGGACAACCAGTGCTACAAGTGGACGCTGGGCGACAAGGGCGCGGTTGATGCGGCATTCGCCAAGGCGGCGCATGTCACCAAGCTCGACCTGGTGAACAACCGCCTCGTGCCCAACCCGATCGAGCCACGCGTGGCGATCGGCAGCTACAGCCGTGCCACCGAGGAGTACGTTCTCTACGTCGCCAACCAGAACCCGCACGTCGAGCGGCTGCTGATGACGGCCTTTGTGCTGGGCCTGCCCGAACACAAGGTGCGCGTGATCGCGCCCGACGTGGGCGGCGGCTTCGGCTCGAAGATTTTCCTGTACGCCGAGGACGTCTGCCTGACCTGGGGGTCCAAGTTCCTGAACCGCAACATCAAGTGGACCGCCGATCGCTCGGAGTGTTTCCTGTCCGATGCGCACGGCCGCGACCACGTGACGCACGCGGAAATGGCGCTGGACGGCAACGGCAAGTTCCTGGCGCTGAAGGTGCACACCGACGCCAACTTGGGCGCCTACCTGTCGACCTTTTCAACGGCGGTGCCCACCATCCTGTATGCCACCTTGCTCGCGGGCCAGTACACCACGCCGCAGATCTATGTGGAAGTGGATTCGTGGTTCACCAACACGGCGCCCGTGGATGCCTATCGTGGCGCCGGCCGGCCCGAAGCCACCTACGTGCTCGAACGGCTGGTGACGCGCGCCGCATGGGAGCTGGGCCTGGGGCAGGACGAGATTCGCAAGCGCAACTTCATCACCGCCTTCCCGTACCAGACGCCGGTGGCGCTGCAGTACGACACCGGCGATTTCCATGCGTGCATGGACAAATCGAAGGCGCTCGCCGAAGTGGATGGCTTTGCCGCGCGCAAGGCGGCAACCGAGGCCAGGGGCAAGCTGCGCGGCATTGGCTATTCCAGCTACATCGAGGCTTGCGGCATCGCGCCGTCGAACATCGCGGGAGCGCTCGGCGCGCGCGCGGGCTTGTTCGAGTGCGGCGAAATTCGCGTCCACCCCACCGGCAGCGTGACGGTGTTCACCGGCTCGCACAGCCATGGCCAAGGGCATGAGACCACGTTCGCGCAGGTGGTGGCGGCGCGCCTGGGCATCCCCGTCGAGAACGTCGATGTGGTGCACGGCGACACCGGACGCGTCCCCTTCGGCATGGGTACCTATGGCTCGCGCTCGATCTCGGTCGGCGGCGCGGCCATCATGAAGGCGCTGGACAAGATCGAGACCAAGGCCAAGAAGATCGCCGCGCACCTGATGGAAGCGAGCGACGCCGACATCGAATTCGCCAACGGCGAGTTCACCGTCAAGGGCACCGACAAGAAGATTGCCTTCGGCCAGGTCGCGCTGACGGCTTACGTGCCCCACAACTATCCCCTCGACAAGCTGGAGCCGGGCCTCAACGAAACAGCCTTCTACGACCCGACCAACTTCACCTTCCCGGGCGGCACCTACATCTGCGAAGTCGAGATCGACAGGCAGACGGGCGAAGTGAAGATCGACCGCTTCACCGCGGTGGACGACTTCGGCACCATCATCAACCCGATGATCGTCGCCGGGCAGGTGCATGGCGGCCTGGTGCAAGGCATCGGCCAGGCGCTGATGGAAAATTGCGTGTACGACAAGGAGTCGGGGCAGTTGCTCACCGGCAGCTTCATGGATTACGCGATGCCGCGCGCTGAAGACTTCCCGATCTTCAAGCTGGACACGGTGTGCACGCCTTGCACGCACAACCCGCTGGGGACCAAGGGCTGCGGGGAGGCCGGCGCCATCGGATCGCCGCCCGCGGTCATCAATGCAGTCCTGGACGCCCTGCGCCCGCTGGGCGTGCGCGACCTCGACATGCCCGCCACGCCGCACCGCGTGTGGGAGGCGATGCGCAAGGGCAGCGTGAGTGCCGAGCAGCAGCCGCAGAAGCCGGCCACCACCGGCGCGACCCAAGGCCGGCCTGCGGCGTGATAGAAAGACAAAGGAATCCATCATGTACGCATTCAGCTACGAACGTCCTTCCTCCCTGGCCGACGCCGCCCGCCTGACGGCCGGTGGCGCCAAACCCCTGGCCGGCGGGCAGACCTTGCTGGCCTCGATGAAGCTGCGCCTGACGCAGCCCGAGAGGATCGCCGACCTCGGCGGGGTGAAGGAACTCTCCGCGATCCGCAAGGAAGGCGCCAACCTCGTCATCGGCGCCATGACGCGGCACGCCGACGTCGGCAGCAACGCCGAGGTCAAGAGTACTTTTCCGGCGCTGGCCTACCTCGCGTCGCACATTGGCGACCGGCAGGTGCGTGCGCTCGGAACCATTGGCGGTTCGGTGGCCAACAACGACCCGGCGGCTTGCTACCCAAGCGCTCTGCTCGCCTGTGGCGCCACTGTGGTGACCAACCAGCGCGAAATCGGGGTCGACAACTTCTTCAAGGGCCTGTTCGAAACCGCACTGCAGGACGGGGAACTGATCATCGCCGTCCGTTTTCCCGTCCCGACGCGCGCCGCTTACGAGAAGCTGCGCCAGAAAGCCAGCAACTTCCCCTTGATCGGCGTCTTCGTCGCACAATTGTCCGGGGGACCCGTGCGCGTCGCGGTGACCGGCGGGGGCAATGGTGTGTTCCGGCACAATGGGCTCGAAGACGCGCTCACCCGCAGCTTCACGCCCGCCGCGGCGCAAGCCGTCCGAATTGATTCCACAGGCCTGTCGAGCGACTTGCACGCTACGGCGGAGTACCGCGCCAACCTTATCAGCGTCATGGCCCAGCGTGCCGTGGCCAAAGCCCTTGCCTGACACCCACACCAAACTTCACGTTCCCGCCTCCATCGACGCACTCACTCAAGCGCTCCAGGATGCGGGCTATTTTGCCGACCGGCGTCTGGCGACGGCGGCGTACCTTGCTCTCAAGCTCAAGCGGCCGCTGCTGCTCGAAGGCGAGCCCGGCGTCGGCAAGACCGAGCTGGCCAAGGCGCTGGCCACTGCATTGCAGCGCGAGCTGCTGAGGCTGCAGTGCTATGACGGCATGGAACTCCGTGAGGCGCTGTACGAGTGGAACTATGCGGCGCAGCTGCTGCATATGCGCGCCGCCGAAATGGATGGCGGCGGCGGCCACGGCCGCCACGTGAACTCCAGCCAGGTCGAGCGCGAGGTTTACCAGGAACGGTACTTGATCCGAAGGCCGCTGCTGCAGGCGCTGCAGACCCCCGAGCCCGGCGCCGTGCTGCTGATCGATGAAGTCGATCGCGCCGACGAGCCTTTCGAAGCCTTCCTGCTCGAATACCTCGGCGAGTACCAGGTGAGCATCCCGGAGATCGGCACGGTGCGAGCGAAGGCGACGCCGGTGACCATCCTCACCAGCAATCGCACCCGCGAACTGCACGACGCCGTGAAGCGGCGCTGCCTCTATCACTGGCTCGATTACCCCGACCGCGAACGCGAACTGGCCATCGTGCGCGCGCAAGTGCCCGAGGCGGGTGAGGCCTTGTCGCAGCAAGTGGCCACCTTTGTCGGTCGGCTGCGCAGCCAACCCTTCGCCAACGCGTTCCAGCGTGCGCCGGGCATCACCGAGAGTGTGGAGTGGGCGAGGGCGCTGGTGGCACTCGATACGCTGGTGGTCGACCCCGAAGTGGTGGCCGACACCGCCGGCATCCTGTTCAAGCAGCGCGAGGATGTGGCCGCGTTGTCGCGCGACCTGGTCGCCGACCTGCTCAAGCCCGAGCCCGTCGCCTGAATATGCAGCTGGGTGACGCGCGGCGCGGCAAGCTGGCGGCAAACATCACCGGCTTCGGCCGCACCTTGCGCCGCGCGGGTGTGCGCATGGACAGTGCCCGCATCGCGCTGGCGCAGGAGGCGGCGCAACTGGTTGGCGTGGCCGATCGCGCCGACCTGGGGGCCGCACTGGAGGCGGTGCTGGTTAGCCGCGAGCAGGACCGGGGCGTCTTCCGCGAATTGTTCGACGCCTACTTCCGCGATCCCGAAATCGCCAACAAGCTGCTGGCCCAAATGCTGCCCAGCGCGGAGGGCAAGGCCGAAGTCAGCAAACGCAGGCCCAGGGTACGCGAAGCCCTGTCGCCGCAGCAGGCGTTCGGCCGCGAAGCACCCAAGCCCGACAAGGAAGTCGACTTCGACGCGGCGATGACCGCCAGCGATTTGAAACTGCTTAAGCACGCCGAGTTCAGCGCGCTCGGCGCCACCGAGTACCACTTGGTCGACCGGCTGGCCCGCGAGATCGCCTTGCCGGTGCCGCAGACCGTGGGCCGGCGAACACGAGCGGGCTGGCGCGGGGCGCAGCTGCATTGGGCGGGTGTGATGCACCACGCGGCGCGCACCGGGGGCGAGCTGCTGCAGTTGCGGCGCCTGCAGCGGCGCGAGGAGCCTCTGCCCTTGCTGGTGCTGGTGGACGTGTCCGGCTCGATGGAGCGTTATGCCCGCTTGCTGCTGGCCTTTCTGCACGCCGCCACCCGCGACGTGTATGGCCGCAAGGGCCGTCGCGACGTGTTTGCATTCGGCACCCATCTCACCGATCTGACGCCGGCCTTTCGCCTGGCGGATACCGACGAGATGCTCGCGGTGGCGAGCGCGGCCATCGACGATTTCGCCGGCGGCACCCGGCTGGGCGAGTCGCTCAGTACCTTGCGCACGCAGCACGCGAAGCGGCTGGTCGGCGGCCGAACCCTGGTGCTGCTCATCACCGACGGGCTGGACACCGGCGAGCCCGATTTGCTGTCGCGCGAGCTCGACTGGCTGCGCCTGCACAGCCGCCGCATGTTGTGGCTCAATCCCTTGCTGCGCTTCAGCGGCTACGAGCCCGCGGCGCGCGGCGCGGCCGTGCTGCACCGGCAAGCTCATGGCATGCTCGCGGTGCACAATCTCAGCAAGCTGCAGGACCTTGCCGCCAGCCTGGCCGCGGTCATGAAGATCTAAGCAAGCAAGGGGACATAAATGGAAATGGAAGGCAGCCGCGTCTTGGCGATCACGCAGGACCAAGCCTGGGCGGCATTGAACGACCCTGAAGTGCTCAAGGCCAGTATTCCCGGCTGCGAGAAGGTCGAGGCGACGGGCGAGAATCGATACGCCGTCGTCGTGGCGGTAAAAGTGGGGCCGCTGGCCGCCAAGTTCGCCGGGAAAATTGCCTTGAGCGACGTCAATCCGCCGGAGAGCTACACCTTGAGTTTTGACGGTCAGGGTGGCGCGGCCGGTTTCGGCAAAGGGCAAGCCAAGGTCAAGCTCACCCCGCAAGGCAGCGCTTGCGAGCTGGCCTACAGCGCCACGGCCCAGGTCGGCGGCAAGCTTGCGCAGGTCGGACAGCGGCTGATCGATGGCGTGGCCCGTTCGATGGCCGAGGATTTCTTCAAGCGCTTCGACCAGGAAGTACAGCGACGCTATCCGCAGGCGTACGCCGACGCGGCGGCGGCGGCCGCTGAGACGCAACCGGCGGGCGGCTCGCAGTCCACGCGCGAACCGCCAGCACGTGGCGTGCCGCCATGGATGTGGATTGCCGGCGCAGTGTTGGTGGTGGCGCTGGTCTGGTGGTTCAAGCGCTAAGGGCAGCGATGGAAAATCTTGATGTGATGGTGCTGCGCACGTTGCGCGACTGGCGGAGCGCCGGCAAGCGCGCGTTGCTCGCCACGGTGGTGCGCACCTGGGGTTCATCGCCGCGCCCGGTCGGCTCGATCATGGCCTTGTGCGAAGACGGCTCGGTGGTGGGATCGGTGTCGGGCGGCTGCATCGAAGACGACTTGATTTATCGCCACACCGCGGCGCACGTGGCGCCGCAAACGGAAACGGGCTCTGGCGCTGCGCCCAGCCACCGCATACCCTCGGGCCCGCCCGCTTTCGTGAAATACGGCATCACCGCCGACGAAGCGCACCGCTTCGGCCTGCCTTGCGGCGGAACTCTCGAACTGCTGCTGGAGTACGACCCCGACGCGCAAGGCCTGGCGCAACTCGTGAGCCAATTGGAGCAAGGGCGCCTGATGCAGCGCACCGTGCGGCTGTCCGACGGCGCTGCAAGCTTGAGCGAAGCGGTCTCGCCGACGGCCCTTGCCTTGACGGCGGCTGAATTGGTGAACGTGTTCGGCCCCGAATACCGGATGCTGCTGATCGGCGCCGGCCAGCTGACCGAGTACCTCGCCACCATGGCCTTGTTCAGTGGATTCTCCGTGACGGTGTGCGACCCCCGCGAGGAATACCGCGGCGCGTGGAGCGTTCCGGGTGTGACGGTGCTGGCCGACATGCCCGACGACGTCGTGACGGCGTTCAAGCCTGATCGGCGCAGCTGCGTCGTGGCGCTGACTCACGATCCCAAACTCGACGACCTCGCCTTGCTGGAAGCACTGAACACCGAAGCCTTCTACGTCGGCGCGATCGGCAGCCGCCGCAACAACGACGCCCGGCGCGAGCGGATGATCGAGCATTTCGGCCAGACCGAAGCGTCCCTGGCCCGGCTGCGCGGGCCGATCGGCATCTACATTGGCAGCAAGACGCCACCCGAGATCGCGGTGAGCGTCATGGCCGAAATCCTCGCGGTGAAGAACGGTGTGGTGCTGCCGCGCGACATGGACGTGAGCCACGCGAAGAACGAGCTGGCGGTGGCCGTCAACGATCCGGGCGACGTGGCCTGCGCCGTACTGCCGCAGGCCGGCTGAGCGATACCAATGGCAAGCGCCAACGCCGCGACGCGGGCAAGCAGCGGCCGCAAGTGGCAGTTCTGGATCGATCGCGGCGGCACGTTCACCGACGTGGTCGGCAAGCGGCCGGATGGCATGCTGGTCACGCACAAGCTGCTCTCGGAGAACCCGGAGCAGTACGAAGACGCGGCGGTGGCCGGCATCCGCCATCTGCTGGGCTTGAAGAGCGGCGAGAAGGTGACGCCGGAGCGCGTTGCTTCCGTGAAGATGGGAACCACCGTCGCCACCAACGCGCTGTTGGAGCGCAAGGGCGAGCCGACGCTGCTGGTCACCACCCAGGGATTTCGCGACGCCTTGCGCATCGCCTACCAGAACCGGCCGAGATTGTTCGACCGGCACATCGTGCTGCCCGAACTGCTGTACAGCGCCGTGGTGGAGGCGCAGGAGCGCGTCGGCGCGCACGGCGAGATCGTGACGCCCCTGGACGAATCGCATTTGCGGCGCGAGCTCGCGATGGCGCACGAGCGGGGCCTGCGCAGCGTGGCGATCGTTTTCATGCACGGCTATCGCTACATCGAGCATGAGCGCGCGGCGGCTCGCATCGCCAATGAGCTGGGTTTCACGCAGGTCAGCACGTCGCACGAAACCAGCCCGATGATGAAGTTCGTCAGCCGCGGCGACACCACCGTGGTCGATGCCTACCTGTCGCCGATCCTGCGCCGTTATGTGCAACGGGTCGCCGCGGAGATGCCGGGCGTCAACCTGTTCTTCATGCAGTCCTCGGGCGGCCTCACCGACGCGCACGCGTTCCAGGGCAAGGATGCGATCCTTTCCGGGCCAGCCGGCGGCATCGTGGGCATGGCACGTACGGCGCAATTGGCGTTCGGCAGCGAGCCAGGGCAACTCTCCGGCGCGGTGAGGGTGATCGGATTCGACATGGGCGGCACATCCACCGACGTGTCGCACTATGCCGGCGAATTCGAGCGCGAGTTCGAAACGCAGGTCGCAGGCGTGCGCATGCGAGCACCCATGATGAGCATTCACACCGTGGCCGCAGGCGGCGGATCGATCCTGGAATTCGACGGCTCGCGATTTCGGGTCGGGCCGCGCAGCGCCGGTGCGAATCCGGGGCCGGCCAGCTATCGGCGCGGCGGGCCGCTCACCGTGACCGACGCCAACGTCATGCTCGGAAAGATCCAGCCGGAGTATTTCCCCAAGGTGTTCGGCGCCGCCGGCAATGAGTCCTTGAGCTGTGCACCGGTGGAATCCGGCTTCACTGAATTCGCGAGCAGGACCGGGCGCAGCGCCGAGGATGTGGCCGAAGGCTTCATCAACATCGCCGTGCAGCAAATGGCCAACGCGATCAAGAAGATTTCGGTGGCGCGCGGTTATGACGTCACCCGCTACACGCTGCAATGCTTCGGCGGTGCCGCCGGCCAGCACGCTTGCATGGTGGCCGACGCGCTGGGCATGAGCCGCGTGCTGGTGCATCCCTTGGCCGGCGTGCTGTCCGCGTATGGCATGGGCCTGGCCGACCAGAATGCAATTCGTGAGCAGAGCATCGAGTTGCCGCTTGTCTCGGAATCGCTGCCGCGCGTGGCGCAGGCACTGCAGGCGCTGAGCGCCGCCGCCGAAGCCGACCTGCGCCGGCAACAGGGCGGCAGCGGCGCAGTAACGACGCATCTGCGCGTCCATGTTCGCTACCAGGGCAGCGATTCAGCGCTGGTGGTTCCGTTCGGCGATTTGCAAAGCGTCGTCGAAGGCTTCGAGGCCGCTTACCGCCAGCGCTTTGCCTTCTTGATGGAGGGCAAGAAGATGGTGGTTGAAGCGGTGTCCGTCGAGGCGGTGGTTGCCGGCGACGCTCCCGAGGAGCCGCGGCACCCACTGCATCCGGCGCGCGAAGTCCCCCGCCGCGAAACCGTGCGCATGTATTCGGGCGGCCAATGGCATCCGTCGGCATTGGTGGTGCGCGAAGACCTGCGGCCCGGCGACATTGTTCCGGGTCCGGCCGTGATCGCCGAGAAGAACGCCACCACCGTCGTCGAGCCGGGCTGGGAGGCGCGGATCACGGCGCTGGACCATATCGTGCTGGACCGCCGGGTGCCGCGCTCCGCGCAATTCGCAGTCGGCACCACCGTCGATCCGGTGTTGCTGGAGGTGTTCAACAACCTGTTCATGAACATCGCCGAGCAGATGGGCCTGCAGCTGCAGAACACGGCGTATTCGGTGAACATCAAGGAGCGCCTGGACTTTTCTTGCGCTTTGTTCGATGCAGACGGCAACCTGATCGCCAATGCGCCCCACATGCCGGTGCACCTGGGTTCGATGGGTGAAAGCATCAAGACCGTGATTCGCGAGAATGCCGGCCGCATGTCGCCCGGCGATGTGTTCGTGCTGAACGATCCGTACCACGGCGGCACGCACCTGCCCGACGTTACCGTGATCACGCCGGTTTACCTCGACATCGAGCGCCCGCTCTTTTACGTGGGCTCGCGCGGGCATCACGCCGACATCGGCGGCATCACGCCGGGTTCGATGCCTCCCTTTTCCACCGTCATCGAGGAAGAGGGCGTGCAGATCGTCAACGTGAAGCTGGTGGACCGCGGCACATTGCGCGAGGCCGAGATGCTGGCGCTGCTGCGCAGCGGCAAGTACCCCAGCCGCAACCCTGATCAAAACATGGCGGACCTGAAAGCGCAGATCGCGGCCAACCAAAAAGGCGTGCAGGAACTGCGCAAGATGGTGGACCAGTTCGGGCTGGACGTGGTGCAGGCGTACATGCAGCACGTGCAGGACAACGCCGAGGAATCCGTGCGCCGCGTGATCACGCGGCTGCAGGATGGCGAGTTCACGCTGCCGCTGGACAACGGCGCGCAGATTCGTGCCGCGATTCGCGTGAA
>JAQGMT010000031.1 GCA_028292185.1 Ramlibacter sp.
CCGCTGGCCGACAGCGTGGAAGCGCTGGCGCTGGCTTACGACGCGATGCAGGGCGCGGACCGGCTCGATCCCGGCTGCCACGCGCTGGCGGTGCAGGCTGCTTCGCCGCAGCTGGCCGCGGGCACACGCGGCCTGCGCATCGGGATTCTCGGCGGCTACTTCCAGGTCAACGCAACGGATGCCGCGCGGTCGGTGGTTACGCAGGCCGCGCGCAGCCTGGGTGCTGCCGACGAAGTGCTCTGGCCCGAGCCCGAGCTGGGCCGCGCCGCGGCATTCATCATCACCGCGAGCGAGGGTGGCAGCCTGCACCTGAAGGACTTGCGCACCCGGGCCGAGGAGTTCGAGCCGCTGTCGGTTCATCGCTTCGTGGCAGGGGCCCTGCAGCCCGCCGACTGGTACCTGAAGGCACAGCGCTATCGGCGTTCCTACCGCGACCAGGTGAATGCGTTGTTCGAGCAATGGGATGTGCTGATCGCGCCGGCGACACCCGTGATCGCGCCGGTGATCGGCACCGAGTGGCTCGAGCTCAATGGCACGAGACATCCCAGCCGTGCGGCGATGGGCCTGTTGACGCAGCCGGTTTCTTTCGCGGGCTGCCCCGTGGTTGCCGCACCGATGTGGCCTGAAGGGACGGGCGGTATGCCGATCGGGGTCCAGCTGATCGCGGCGCCCTGGCGCGAGGACTTGTGCCTGCGCGCCGCGCGTGTGCTGCAAGACGCAGGGGTGGCGCGGCTTGCCCCCGTGGCGGGTCTCGCAGGAAAAGGGAGCAAGTAAATGCAGATCAACTTGCCTGACGTGTTGATCGAAGTGACCGCGGCGTTCGATCGCTACGAGCAAGCCCTGGTCGGCAACGACGTGGCCGTGCTCGACGAGCTGTTCTGGAACAGTCCGCACACCCTTCGTTACGGCGTCACTGAAAACCTTTATGGCTACGACGCGATTTGCGCGTTTCGTGCAGCGCGCCCGGCGCAAGGTTTGGCGCGCACGGTGCTGAAGACGGTGATCACCACCTACGGCCGCGACTTCGCCACGGCGAACATCGAATTCCAGCGCGGCACCGGCGCGCCTCCGGGCCGGCAAAGCCAGACCTGGATGCGCACGCCCGACGGATGGCGCGTCGTGGCGGCCCACGTCAGTCTTCTTTCATGAATCCTGCTTCTGCCCCGCTGTCCTTTTCAACTTCACCCCGGAGAAAACCATGAGCCCCAAGAACTTCAATCGCCGCGACTCGCTGAAATCACTGGCCGCCTTGGGTGCCGCCGGCACGCTGGGCGCCTTCAGCGAATTCGCGCTCGCGCAAAAACCCCTCACCGTCGGCGTGATCTACGTCGGGCCGCGCGATGACTACGGCTACAACCAGGCGCAAGCCGAAGCTGCCGCGGCGCTGAAGAAAATGGCCGGCGTGAAAGTGGTGGAGGAAGAGAACGTGCCGGAAACCGCTGCCGTGCAAAAGACGATGACCGGGATGATCGCGCAGGACGGCGCGTCGCTGCTGTTCCCCACCTCGTACGGCTATTTCGATCCCCATGTGATCGCGGTGGCGTCCAAATTCCCCGATGTGCGCTTAGCGCATTGCGGCGGCCTCTGGACCGAAGGAAAGCATCCGAAGAACGCGGCCAGCTACTTCGGCTACATCGACGAGTGTCAGTACCTCAACGGCGTGATCGCGGGCCACATGAGCAAAAGCGGCAAGATCGGCTTCGTCGCCGCCAAGCCCATTCCGCAGGTGCTGCGCAACATCAATGCATTCACGATGGGCGCACGGTCGGTCAAGCCCGGTATCACCACCAACGTGATCTTCACCGGGGACTGGTCGATGCCGGTGAAAGAAGCGGAGGCGACCAACAGCCTGGCCGACCAGGGCGTGGACGTCTTCACCATGCACGTGGACGGCCCGAAGGTAATCGTCGAGACAGCGGCCAAGCGCGGCAAGATGGTGTGCGGCTACCACGCAAGCCAGGCCAAGCTGGCGCCGCAGGCCTACCTCACCGGAGCCGAGTGGAACTGGCTCACCGCCTACAGCACGTTCATCGACGCGGCCCGCAGCGGCAAGCCGCACCCCAACTTCGTTCGCGGCGGGCTGAAGGAAGGCTTCGTGAAGATGTCGGCTTATGGGCCTGCGGTGAGCGATGCGGCCAAGAAATCGGCCGATACGACCAAGGCGCAGATGATCGCCGGCAAGTTCGACATCTTCAAGGGCCCGCTGAAGGACAACAAGGGCGCGGTGGTCATCCCGGCGGGAAAGAGCTATCCGCAAACCGACATCGAACTCGAAAAGATGAACTTCCTCGTCGAAGGCGTGGTCGGCTCGATAGGCTGAAAAAAATGGCCCCCACGCTTGACACTGCGTGCCTGCGCTGCCCCCCGAGGGGGCCCTCGCGCCTTGGGGCGGCCCGGCGGCGCGAAATGGCCCCCACGCTTGACACTGCGTGCCTGCGCTGCCCCCCGAGAGGGCCCTCGCGCCTTGGGGCGGCCCGGCGGCGCTCGAGCCGGTTGGCTGGCTTATGCGCGGGATAAAGGAAGCGCTGTTGCCCATCGCGGCCATCGCGGTCGCGCTGCTGGTGTTCGGCATCGTGGTCTGGTTCGCCGGCGTCAATCCGGCGCAGGTGTGGTTGCTGCTGTTCAAGGGCGCCTTCGGCGATTGGTATTCCTGGCAGAACACCTTGCAGCGCGCGGCGCCTTTGATGCTCACCGCACTGTGCGTCGCCCTTCCGGCTCGCGCGGGGCTGGTGATCATCGGCGGCGAGGGCGCGTTCGTGCTGGGCGGCTTGGCTTGTGCGGCGTTGGCGCAGGAAATGCCGCTGCCGCCCAACATCGCCGGGACCTGGGCGGTGTGCCTTGCGGGCGCGGCGGCGGGCGGGCTGTGGATCATGCTGGCAGGGTGGTTGCGCCAGTTCCGCGGCATCAACGAAACCATCAGCAGCCTGTTGCTCGCGTACGTGGCGATCGGCCTGTTCAAGCACATCGTGGAAGGCCCACTGCGGGATCCGGCGAGTCTCAACAAGCCATCTACGTTTGCGCTGGCCGAAGGCCTGCAGATTTCCGGCATCGGCGGCTCGGACGTGCACTGGGGCTTCGTGCTGGATGTGATCGCCTGCATTGCCTCGGCCTTGTGGCTGCGCTGGACGCCCTCGGGATTTTCCGTTCGGGTGGTTGGCGGCAACCTGCGCACCGCGCAATTGATGGGATTGCCGGCGTCGCGCCTGGTGCTGTTGGCGTGCGGGCTGGGCGGGGCCAGTGCCGGGTTGGCCGGGGCGGTCGAAGTGGCGGCGGTCCACACCAGCGCCAACGCTTCGCTGATCGCGGGCTACGGCTACAGCGGCATCCTGGTGTCGTTCATCGCGCGCCATCAACCGCTGGCGGTGATTCCGGTGGCCGTCGTGTTCGGCGGCTTCGGTGCGGCGGGCAGCCTGCTGCAGCGCAGGCTGGGGCTGCCCGATGCTTCGGTGCTGCTGCTGCAAGGCATCGCCTTCGTGATGATCCTGGCCAGCGAGGCGCTGCGCGACTTTGATTGGAAGGCGTTTTGGGCGGCGAGGAACCGGCACACGCGGGTGCCTGCCCCAATCACGCGTGCAAACGTGGGGGAGGAAGTCAACGCATGACCGCCGACCAGCTCCTCATCTTCATTGCCGGCATCGTCGGCGGCGCGCTGCGGGTGGGCGCGCCTTTTCTTTTCGTCAGCCTCGGCGAATGCCTCACCGAAAAATCGGGCCGCATCAACCTGGGCCTCGAGGGCGTGCTGGTGTTGTCGGCGATGTCCGCGTTCGGCGCTTCCTGGCTCAGCGGCTCTGCATGGATCGGCGTCCTGGCCGGGGCCGCCACCGGCGCAGCGCTCGCCGCCTTGCATGGAGTGCTCTGCTCCTTGCCGCGCGTCAACGATGTGGCCACGGGTATCGCGCTCATGTTGCTGGGAATGGGTTTGGCGTTTTACCTCGGCAAGCCGCTGATCCAGCCGCAGGCGCCGCAGATACCGGCGATCGCGCTGGGCAACTGGAGCAGTTCATCGGCCGTTCGCTCGGCCCTGCAAGTCAATGCATTGGTACCGATCGGCGTGGCGCTGGCCGTGGCGATGTGGTGGGCCTTCGCCACCACGCGCGCCGGACTGCTGGTGCGCATGGCCGGCGACTCGGCGAACGCCACCCGCGCACTCGGCTACTCCGTGTCCGGCATTCGCATCGCGGCCACCGCCGCCGGCGGCATGATCGCCGGTCTGGGCGGCGCCTCGCTCACGCTGTTCTATCCCGGCAGCTGGAACGAAGGCATCTCCAGCGGCCAGGGCCTGATCGCGGTGGCCCTGGTGATCTTCGCGCGCTGGAGCCCGCTGCGCTGCGTCGGCGCGGCCTTGATGTTCGGTGGCGCCGGCGCGATCGGCCCGGCATTGCAATCGATCGGGGTGGGCTGGGGCTATCACCTGTTCAACATCGTGCCTTACGTACTCACCCTCTTGATCCTGGTGCTGACGTGCAAGCCCGGCAGCGTGATCGCCGGCAGCCCGGGCGAGCTTTCTGCCACAAAGTAAATGGAAACGACATGACTGGTCTTGGGGGTCTCAATAAATCGGCGCAAGGCGTGGTCATGGGCCTGGTGCAGCTGCAGCTGCCGGTGGTCAAGACCGCCGAAGACCTGGCGGCGCAGACGCGCCGCATCTGCGAACTGGTTGGCAAAGCCCGCCGCAACCTGTCCACCATGGACCTGGTGGTGTTTCCCGAGTACGCGCTGCACGGTTTGTCCATGGACACCAGCCCGCAGGTCATGTGCTCGCTCGACGGACCGGAAGTGGCGGCGTTCAAGCGGGCGTGCGCCGAGCACAAGATATGGGGCTGCTTCTCGATCATGGAGCGCAACCCTGGCGGCAACCCGTACAACAGCGGGCTCATCATCGACGACACGGGCGCGATCAAGCTGTACTACCGCAAGCTCCATCCGTGGGTGCCGGTGGAGCCGTGGGAGCCGGGCAACCTGGGCATCCCGGTCTGCGAGGGCCCGAACGGCAGCAAGATCGCGCTGATCATCTGCCACGACGGAATGTTCCCCGAAATGGCGCGCGAGGCCGCATACAAGGGCGCCGAGATCATCATCCGCACCGCCGGCTACACCGCCCCGATCCGCCACGCCTGGCAGATCACCAACCAGGCGAACGCGTTCTGCAATCTCGCCTACACCGCGAACGTCTGCATGTGCGGCAGTGACGGCAGCTTCGATTCGATGGGCGAAGGCATGTTCTGCAATTTCGACGGGAGCGTGCTGGTGCAAGGCGGCGGCCGTGTCGACGAGATCATCACCTGCGAGCTGCGGCCCGACCTGGTGCGCGAGGCGCGGGCCGGCTGGGGCGTCGAGAACAACATGTACCAGCTCTATCACCGCGGCTATGTGGCCGTGAAGGGCGGCGCGCAAGACTGCCCTTACACCTATATGCACGACATGGCGGCCGGGCGGTACGAGCTGCCGTGGCAGGTGGAGGTCACCGACGGCACCAGTTGTGGCTTCGAGGCGCCGACTCGCAACTACATCGGGCCGCAGGTGCATCCGCTGGTCGCTGACTCCGCCCCCACCCCAGCCTTGCCCGAGGGGGGCGGGGAGCAGTTCAAGAAAGCCGCTTAGGCGACTGCCATGCAACGATTCATCCCGGCGAATCCCTACCCCTGGCCGTACAACGGCGACCTGCAGCCTGGCAACACGGCGCTGGTCGTGATCGACATGCAGACCGACTTCTGCGGGGTCGGCGGCTACGTCGACAAGATGGGCTACGACATCTCGCTCACGCGCGCGCCCATCGAGCCGCTGAAGAAGCTCATCGCGGTGATGCGGCGCGCCGGCTATCCCATCATCCACACGCGCGAAGGCCACCGCCCCGACTTGTCCGACCTGCCCGCCAACAAGCGCTGGCGCTCGCGCCAACTCGGAGCGGGCATCGGCGACGACGGTCCATGCGGCCGCATCCTGGTGCGCGGCGAGCCGGGCTGGGAAATCATTCCCGAGCTGGCACCATTGCCCGGCGAGACCATCATCGACAAACCCGGAAAGGGCTCGTTCTGCGCCACCGACCTGGAATTGATCCTGCGCACGCGCGGCATCGTCAACCTGATTCTCACCGGCATCACCACAGACGTCTGCGTGCACACCACGATGCGCGAAGCCAATGACCGCGGCTTCGAATGCCTGGCGCTGTCGGATTGCACCGCGGCCACCGACAAAGGCAACCACGAAGCCGCGCTGAAGATGATCACCATGCAGGGCGGCGTGTTCGGCGCGCACGCCACATCCCAGGCGGTGCTCGATGTCCTCGCGTGATCTCGTGAGCCCGGCCGCGCCGACCCCGTTGCCAGTTAGCGCCGGCGCCATGGCGCTCGAGACCTACGAGCTCACCAAGCGCTTCGGCGGCTTCACGGCCCTGGACCACGTGTCGATGAAGATCGAACCCGGCACCGTGCATGCGCTGCTTGGTGAGAATGGCGCAGGCAAGAGCACGCTGGTCAAGTGCGTCGCAGGGTTTCACCGTCCGGAGGAAGGCGCGGTGATGACGGACGGCCGTGAGCAGGACATCGCCAACCCGGTGGTGGCGCGCACGCTGGGCATAGGCATGGTGTACCAGCATTTCACCATCGCGCCCGGCATGACGGTCGCCGAAAACCTCCTGCTCGCCGGCGGCGAGACGTCGGCCATCATCGACTGGAAGGCCAAGCGCGCCGAGCTGGAGGAATTTCTGGCCAGCACACCGTTTCGCCTGGACTTGCAGGCGCGCCCCCTGGAGCTGGCGGCCGGCGAGAAGCAGAAACTCGAATTGCTCAAGCAGCTGTACCTGCGCCCGCGCCTGCTGATCCTGGACGAGCCCACTTCGGTGCTGACGCCCCAGGAGGCCGATGAAGTGTTGGGCCACGTGCGCGCAATCGCCCGCAGCGGCGCCTGCACCGTGCTGCTGATCACCCACAAGTTTCGCGAGGTGATGGCCTATGCCGACGCCGTCACGGTGCTGCGCCGGGGCAAGGCCGTGCACACCACCAGCGTGGCCCACACTGCGCCCGCCTTGCTGGCGCGCCACATGGTGGGCGAGGCCGCCGAGCAGGCGATCGCGCAGGAGCACTTGGCGCCGGAGCACGCCGCCCTCGATCCGCTGGCCGACGCCCAGGGCCAAGCCGGCGGCGAGGCTGAGCGATCCACTGAGCGACTCAGGGAGGCGGCACTCGAAGTCAGGTCCTTGCAGGTGATGGGCGATCGCGGCACTCTCGCTGTTCGCGACCTGAGCCTCGCGGTGGCGCCGGGCGAAATACTTGGCGTTGCCGGAGTTTCCGGCAACGGTCAACGTGAATTGGTGGAGGCGCTGGTCGGCCAGCGTCAGCGTGCGGGCGGGCAGGTGCGGGTGATGGGCGAGCCTTATGCGGCGCGGCGCGAAGAGAATCACCGGCTCAAGGTACGCAGCTTGCCGGAGGAACCGCTGCGCAACGCCTGCGTCGCCGAATTGAGCGTGGCGGAAAACATGGCGCTGCGCGACTTCGATCGCCCGCCGCTGTCGCAAGGCGGACGCCTGCGTTTCGGCGAGTGGCGCACGCGGGCACGCGAATGGATCGCCGGCTACGGCATCAAGACCCAGGGCGAGGACGCGCCCATCCGCAGCCTCTCGGGCGGCAACGTGCAGCGCGCGGTGCTGGCGCGCGAATTGAACGGCGACATCAACGTGCTGATCGCCGCCAACCCGGTTTTCGGCCTGGACTTCGCGGCGGTGAAGGAGATCCACAACCGTCTGCTGCAGGTGCGCGCACGCGGCGGTGCGGTGCTGCTGATCAGCGAGGACCTCGACGAACTGATGCAACTGGCCGACCGCATCGTGGTGATGAGCGAGGGCCGGCTGGTCTACGAGACCAGGGCCGCAGCCGCGCAACGCGAAGTACTCGGCGCGCACATGGGCGGCGGCCATCACCATGCGGAGGCGGCCGCATGATGCAGCTGGCAGCCCGGCCCTTTGCGTATTCGTTCGAGCTGAAGTCCACCGCGCTCGTCATCATCGATATGCAGCGCGACTTCATCGAGCCGGGCGGATTCGGTGCGAGCCTGGGCAACGATGTGTCACTGCTGTCGGCGATCGTCCCCGCCTGTCAGCGTGTGCTCGCCGCATGGCGGGCGGCGGGGGGCAGGGTCGTCCACACCCGCGAAGCGCACCTGCCGGACCTCTCCGACTGTCCGCCGGCCAAGCGCGATCGGGGCAATCCAGCACTGCGCATTGGCGACGCCGGGCCGATGGGGCGCATTCTCGTGGCGGGCGAGCCCGGCAGCGAAATCATTGCGCAGCTGCAGCCGAAACCCGGTGAAACTGTCATCGACAAACCCGGCAAGGGCGCGTTCCATGCAACGCCGTTGCAAGAGCTCTTGCAGCGCAGCGGCATCACGCACCTGGTCTTCATGGGCGTGACGACCGAGGTCTGCGTTCAGACCTCGATGCGCGAAGCGAACGATCGCGGCTACGACGCTTTGCTGCTGGAGGACTGCACCGAAAGCTATTTCCCACAGTTCAAGGCGAGCACCCTCGAAATGCTGCGCGCCCAGGGCGGGATCATCGGCTGGACCGCGACCAGCGCCGAGCTGTTATCCGCGATGTCCGGGCCCCAGCGGCCGCAGCGTTGATCAAGTCGGGCCCGGTGCACACGATTACCCGCCGTCCTCACAAGGTGGCGAGTTCGACCGCGCCTTACCGGTCGCGCGCCGACGAGGTGTACGAGCAGCTCAAGATCGACGTTGCCGGGTTCGAGCTGGTGCCTGGCGATCGCTTCACGGAAAACGAGATCAGCGAGCGGCTGGGGGTCTCACGCACGCCGGTGCGCCAGGCCCTGGCGCGGCTGCAGCAGGAAGGCTACGTCCAAGTGCTGTTTCGCAGCGGCTGGCGCGTGCTGCCATTCGATTTCGAACGATTCGAGCAGCTTTACGACCTGCGGATGGTGCTCGAAACCTCGGCGGCCCAACGCCTGTGTGCCGACGGCGAGCGGGTGGACCGCGTGTTGCTGGACGAACTCGCGGCGGTCTGGCTGGTACCGCTTGCTCAACGCAGCAGCGACATGGCCGTGGTTTCCAAATCGGATGAAGCTTTCCACTGCAAGCTGGTGGCCGCTGCCGGCAATGCCGAAATGACCCGCGTGCACCGCGACCTCACCGAACGCATCCGCATCATCCGGCGGCTCGATTTCACCAAGCAGGCCCGCATCGACGCGACGTACGACGAGCACGGCAAGATCCTCAAGGCGATTCAGCGCAAACGCGGCGACCAGGCTGCGATGCTGCTGCGCGCGCACATCGAAACCAGCCAGGCCGAGGTGAGAAAGATCACGCTGCACCAGGTGTGCCTGGCGCGGCAGGGGGGACTCGCGAAGTAGCCATCGGCGGCGGCCGCAAGCAGCGGTGTCTTACACTGCGGAAAAAGCGACGCCAACCATGCCTCAAATTTCGCAGCGGGCGCGCCGCCCCGCTGACATCGTTCCAGATCCGGTCGCCGTTGGTGGGAGCATCCGCAGCACGCGCAAGCTCAAGGGATTGAAGCTGCGCGAAATGGCCTGCCAGATCGG
Organism: Ramlibacter sp.; assembly: GCA_028292185.1. Taxonomy (GTDB): domain Bacteria; phylum Pseudomonadota; class Gammaproteobacteria; order Burkholderiales; family Burkholderiaceae_C; genus Ramlibacter. The sequence continues at coordinate 9,549 of JAQGMT010000031.1, forward strand.
CTGCTCTGAAAGCCTGCTGTCGAAGATCGAGAACGGCCGCATCAGCCCGTCCCTCGCCATCCTCGGCAAGATCGCCAAGAGCCTGCAGGTCAGCGTGGGCGCGCTATTCTCGCCGGACGAGTCCCAGAACATCGTGTCGCGCGCCGGTTTGCGCCCGGTGCTGTCCTTGCATGGCACAGGTTCCTGCGTCGAACGGCTGGTGCCTCCGGATGGCGACCATCTGCTGGAGGGCAACCTGCATACGCTCCAGCCCGGCGCCGGCAGTCGAGGCGTCCTCTCGCACGAAGGCGAAGAGGTCGGCTATGTGATCGAAGGCGAGTTCGAGCTCGCCGTCGGGCACCAGGTCTTCAAGCTCGGGGCGGGAGACTCATTCATGTTCCGCTCGCAGGCCCAGCACGCGTACCGCAATCCCGGCAAGGCCGTGACACGCATCATCTGGGTGAGCACGCCCAGCCGCAGCTCGGCCAAGCAGCCGGTGGGTAAGCCTAAGATTCGCAAGCGCGTCTAGCCCGCGGCTTCCCCCGTTTTTTTGTTGACGTCGCCGGGAGACCGCTTTACGATTCAAGTCACTTGACTAATAATCACGCAGCTTGAACCGGTCGATCGGCGCCATCCCCTTTTCAATTCGGAGTTCCTCATGAACAAGTTCGTCAGGGCCGCCGCCGCGGTGGCCGCAATGACCGTGCTGGCGGTGTGCGGCGCGGCGGCGCAGACCTTCACCAAGCCGATCCGCGTCATCGTGCCCTACCCCGCCGGCGACGTGGCCGACACCATCGGCCGGCTGCTCGCGCCAAAACTGAAGGACGCGCTGGGCCAGGCCATCGTGATCGACAACCGCCCGGGCGCCTCCGGATTGCTCGGGCTGCAAAGCGCGCTGAGCGGCGAGCACGACGGCCATACCTTCGTGCTGGGCCAGATGGGCAGCATGGCGGTCGCGCCGATCATCAACAAGCAGCCGTTCGATGTCCGCGCGGAGTTTGTGCCGGTGGCCATGACGTACACCAACTACATGCTGCTGGTCGCCAACCCGGCGCTGCCAGCCAAGACTTTCCCGGAACTGCTGGCCTATTCCAAAGCCCATCCCGGCAAGCTCAAGCTGGCGACCAACGGCGAAGGCGGCTTCCCGCACCTGGCCATGGAACTGCTGCGCGAACGCAGCGGACTCGACTTCATGCACGTGCCCTACAAGGGCAGTGGCCAGCCCGTGACCGACGTCATTGCCGGACACGTGGACATCACGATCGCCGGCTTTTCTAGCATGTACCCGCAAGTGCAAACCGGCCGCCTGGTCCCTATCGCGCTGACCGGCAAGGCCCGCACCACCAACGCGCCGACCATTCCCACGCTGGGCGAGAGCGTGCGCGGCTATGAAGCACTGGGTTGGTTCGGCTTCTTCGCGCCGAAAAATACGCCGGTCGCATCCATCAACGCCTTCAATGCGGCGGTCAACGCCGCGTTGAAGATGCCCGACATTCAGCAGCGCGCCGAGGCGCTCGGCCTCGACACGTCGGCCGGCACGCCGGCCCAGTTCGGCGCCGTGTGGAATGAGGATTACGACAAGTGGTCCAAGCTGATCCGCACGCTCAAACTCGACGCGAAGTAACGGCACTCCCGACAACAACGAAGTCGGCCTTTTATCCCCAGGTACAAACAATGAGTCATTGGTTCGAGTATTTCCCCACCAACCACATGTGGTCGCAAGGCATGATGTTCGGCATCGAGATGGCCGGCTGGGGTGCGGCGTCCATCAGCGAGATCGACCAGGT